>CAYFOB010000421.1:0-4260 GCA_964344525.1 uncultured Thiomargarita sp. | reverse complement strand
TAAACCCCATTAATGAAGTGATTTTGACTTATCCTTTATTAACTGATGTTACGCAGCCTCGTTCACAAGCGGCAAAGCGCTGCTTTGCACTCCAAAGAATTTAACGTTTTTTTTTTCGTTCCAAGCAGCGCTTTGTCAGTGTGGGAATAAAAGTGCGTAACATCAGTTAATAAAGGATAAACCACACAGATGAAGCATTGTGGGCTTTCGGTTAGTCACCGATGTGACGCACTTTTGTTCCTTGTGAACGAGGTTGCGTAACATCAATTAGTCAAAAGGAAATACGAAAAAAAGCGTTGGATTAACTTCCCAACCATAACCTTTGCCGAAAAAATCTTTTGAAATTTCGAGCTCAGTGCCAATGGAAGCGTTTGACAAAAAATTGTCTCTGCCAAACAAATTTGATAATGACATGCGTAACTGTGGCTCAGTTAACAAAATACGTCTGTGATTATCTTCCCACAAATCAAGAAATCCACTGAAGGCAAACGCCCAGTCTCCCACATAAAAAGGTTGACCCCAAGCTAAAGTCAGTTGGTAAGAAATAGCCTGTGTTTTTTCTTCACGCACCAAAAAATGTAGATTGGAAAAGCCAAAATTGGTATGTCCTGTAAAATCTAAGCTAATTCCATAAAGCCAAACGGCATTAGTCAACTCGTGCCCACTGTCGTTGTATTGAATTGTCGCGTAAAGTTCTCCCAAAAATGTACCAGGCAGCATCTTGGAACCAAAAATGTTATCCAAGCTAAAACGCGGCGCATATTCAAAATATAGGGTGTCGGCTTCTGCCTTTGAATCAGGCTTACCCTCAATATCCAGAAAAAAATAGTTATCCCCATATTTCCACTCTGAAGTATGTTCCAACGTCAATGTCCAAATATCGCTTTTTATCGGTTCACGATCCAAATCCGCATGAACTTGGAGTTCTGTGTAGGAAAAGTAACGCTCTTCTTCTGCCACGATTTCCTGCATTGGACTAAAAGCAGCTATACACGTCCACACAAAAAATAGCCTTATATGATATTTATCCATTACTGAACCATAAATTTTATGATATTTTAAATTTTATTGTCGGAATCCGAATTTTGAAAATTCGGATTCCAGCAATAAAACACCTGAATTATTTCCATTCTAATTGTAACGAAGGCATCAAGCGTTGAAAGTTATTGACCCATTTTTTTTGCCAGCTAATATCCTCAGCACCTTGCACAATCAATTGGATAGTCTTTTTCTTCCCTATAGCAAACACAAACCTTCCTAACATGGAAATACCTGAACTATTAAGGGCATCAAGTTCTTGTAAATTAAGCGTAATCATAGGTGGATTAAGTGCTAACACGTCATCCAACAATTTAGCAATGGGCTCATATTCCTTACCATTGAGCCGCATAACTCCTTGCCAATAAACGGTGGTTGTTTCTGTATTGTATTTAATGCTATATTCTTTGGCTATAATTTCCATTGTTTCCCCTTTTATTACCCTGTGAGAATCATCGCAGAATTTAAGAATTTTCAGAATCAAATTCATTCTGCAAATTCTCAAATTCTGATTCAGACAAAATTAAACGAGCAAACGCACCATCGTACTGACAAGAGTTATTTCTGGATGTTCTTGGATATCTTCAAATTTCCACCCCAATTTAGCATTATAATCGTCAATCATCGTCAGCAAACCTAAACTCGAAGTCATCATCTCCTGATCTTCTTCAGCACGCTCTATCTGACGAATATACAATTCTTGTGGATCAGTATTCAGCAATTCATTTATAAAGGATTGAAACGGTTGTACATTTTCTGATGACATGTTGTTAGAGACGCATAAGGTCAAGTGGTCACTAAATAACTGAACTTGAAAACTCACCTGATAATCAAAACGGGTGTCGCTAAACTTCATGGCATTTTCCAACATTTCGTTGGCAATGTAGCTGACCGCACCTTTTAGCTCATTTTCCCGGTCAAAGGTATTGGGATCGTTGTCATCATTCGGAAAAAAAGTTGTCAAGTAGTCAGCTAAAAAATCAGCTGATAAGCCATTGTTCCGCCATCGTTGTTGAAGGGGTGCAGAACTAGGCGAAAATCCTAACATCAAGAATTCTCGGCTTTTAACTGGCTCGTCAATAAATTCGCCAAAGACTTGTGCCATAAAATAAATCCTCTTTTGTGCGCTTTTAGAAAAAGCTTGTATTTTTTGCATGAGCACGTTTGCTGCTCAGCGGCGAATCTTCAAAGGGCTATTCCCATTCTAACTGCAACTGGGGCATCAACCGCCGAAAGTTTTTGACTGATTTGGATTGCCAAGCAATTTCTTGAGCGCCTTGCATGAGCAATTGGATAGTTTTTTTCTTACTCACAGCAAACACAAACTTTCCTAACATGGTGATACCAGAGCTATTGAGCGCCTTGAGCTCCCGTAAATTGAGGGTAATCTGAGGGGGTTCAAGCGCCACAACTTGGTTCAATAATTGTGTGATAGGATCATACTCCTTACCGTTGAGTCGCATAATCCCATGCCAAGAAATAGTGGCGCTTTCCGCATCGTATTTGATGGTATATTCTTCAGTTGTAATTTCCATTATTTCCTCTTTCTTGTTATCAGTAAACTGATAAGCTAAATGGGTAATTGCACCATTGTAGTCACAACAGTTACTTTTGGTTTTTCGGATGATGAGAAAAATTTTTTCAAGAAACTCAGGAACGAAGGACCATCACCTTCAGCATCGTCCTTTTGTTGGATAGTCTCAAATTTCCACCCCAATTTCGCATCATAATCATCAATTATCGTCAGCAAACCTAATCCCGAACTTTGACCCTCATTTTCTTCAGCCCGTTCTATTTGGCGAACATACAATTCTTCTGGATCAGTATTCAGCAATTCATCTATAAATGATTGAAAACCCCGCATATTTTCATAAGGAAGGTTGTTGGTGACGCATAACATCAAATGGTCATTGTGTAAATTAAATTGAAGATCCACCGGATAATCAAAAGAATTGTCGTTAAACTTCATAGCATTTTCCAACAATTCGTTGGCAATATAGCTGATTGCACCTTTTATATTCGCTAATTTTTCAAGCATAGTGGGATCATTGTCATCATTCGGAAAAAAAGTGGTCAAATAATCTGCCAAAAAGTCAGCCGATAAGCCATTATTTCTCCATCGTTGTTGGAGTGGAGTGGAACTAGGCGAAAATTTCATCATCAAAAATTCTTTGCTTTTGACAGCTTTGTTAATAAAATGGCCAAAAATTTGTACCATAAAATAGCACCTCTTTTGTTAAACAGCCAAAAATAACTTATTTTAGGAGCTTACCCACCAAAACGGCATGGCGCTCCTCAATAGGTAACTCCCCTAATTTTGCGACCTTTTTATAAAACTTTGGTAAATCACCCCCCACCTCCTCAAGCAAAACCTTAAAAGCTGGAACATAATCTTGATAAGTTGCAACAGATAACAGCTTGGCGTTATTCAAATCTTTTGCAAACCAAGCATCATAACCAGCATATCCGCCCCAACTTTTTTTTAATTGTGCATACTGTGTTCGTAGCGCATCAAAAGTGGTCATTTTGGCTACCAACATTTGTTTTGGAGGCCACTTTTGTTGATAAATATCTTCTAATTGGGCGCGCGCTGTCAGTACCAACTTAACAAACTCAGCTTGACGTTGCCGCGCTTGTTGATATTCAGCAAGCGCTTTTGGTGTGCCAGTTTTTGCGAGCCAACGTTCTACACCAATATGCTCTACAGTCCTTGCAAAGGCTTCATTAAACGCAGTATCATCTTGAATATAGACTTTTTGATGAGCAAGTTCATGGAATATTACGCCTGCAATTTGGTATTGAGGCCACCTAAGCATAGTGTTGAGTACTGGATCATTAAACCAACCTAAGCTAGAATAAGCAGGTATCCCGGCAACATAGACATCATAACTTTGTGCACGCAACTCATCTGCCAAGGTTTGCGCCGAATTTTCTGAGAAATAGCCCCGATAACTGATACAACCCACTATCGGAAAACACCACCGAATGGGATATAAGGATAAAGTGGGAGTGGCAAACACACTCCACACGACATAAGCGCGCTCTAAATCCGCATAATAGGTGTAGCTTGGATTATCAGGTAGGTGCAGCACATCACTAGCAAAAGCACGGATTTTTAAAATCTCGGTCAATTGTTGTTTGAGTGGTGTTTGTGTGTTGGGATTGGCGAGCACATGGTCAATTGGCTGAGAGCGTTTATAAATTTCCCATTGTCCGCCAATT
>CAYFOB010000420.1:0-4272 GCA_964344525.1 uncultured Thiomargarita sp. | reverse complement strand
GTCATTTGCATACCGTTAACGGATATCGTTGATTCCCATGCCTGCGCTAATTCGTTAATGTTGGTAACTTTGGTCATCCCGACACTGGAACCCTCTAAAGCTGGTTTGACCATCAGGGGTAAGCCTAATTTTTTCACCACTTGGCTAAAATTGGTGTTTTTTCGTAAAATGGCGCAGGCGGGGGTTGGTAATCCCATGCCTTGCCAAAGTTGCTTGGTACGATATTTATCCATTGCCAATGCTGAAGCCAATACTCCACTACCAGTATAAGGCAATCCCAAGTGTTCTAACAGTCCTTGTATTGTGCCATCTTCACCGCCTCGCCCGTGTAAGGCGATGAAAACGCGATCAAAGTGTGTTTGGGTCAATTGCGTTACAACATCATGGGCGGTATCAATGCCAACAGCATCGACTCCTTGACGCACTAATGCGTCTAATACAGCTTTTCCCGTTTTCAACGAAATTTCTCGTTCTGCGGAGTTGCCGCCCATGAGTATTGCTACTTTGCCAAATTCGTTTGTCATGTTTTAGCCACCAACGATGTGTACTTCTGATATCAAGCTAATACCAAAGTGCTGTTTAATAGATGTTTTGATTTGTTCAATTAAACTTTCAATATCAGCCGCTGTTGCGCCATTTTTATTAATAATAAAATTGGCATGTTTTTCTGAAACGCAAGCACCGCCAACACAACGATTTTTCCAACCGGCTTGTTCTATCAAACGCGCTGCATAATCGCCGGGCGGATTACGAAAAACGGAGCCACAGCTGGGTAAGCCAATGGGTTGTTTTTCGTTACGTTGTTTGAGTAACGTTTGAATTTTCGCTTTGCCATCCTGAGTGGGAGTCAGTTGCAAGGTGGCTGCCACAAACCATTCATTTTTCGGACCTTTGACGTTGCGATAACCAATTTCGTAATCTGTGACTTGGCGGTGATGCTGCAGCCCTTGCCGGTCTAAGGTTTTGACCTCTCGCACAAGTGACCATGTTTCTCCTCCCCAGGCGCCAGCATTCATGGCTAAAGCGCCACCAAAGGTGCCCGGAATGCCAACCAAAAATTCTGTTCCACCTAAGCCTGCCCGCGCCGCAAAACGGGCGACTTTGCTGCTACTAACCCCCGCTTCAATATATAATGTTTTATCATCCAATAATTTGATTTCATTCAATAAACCGGTGGTCAGTATTACAACACCACGTATTCCAGCATCCCGCACAAGGAGGTTGCTACCTAAGCCTAACCAAAAAACAGATATATTGTGTGGAATCTTAAGCAAAAAATGTGCCAAATCTTCCATATCTGCTGGCTCATAAAACCATTCAGCAGGGCCACCCACACGCCACGAGGTATGCTCAGACATTGGCTCATTGTGACGTAATGTGCCACGCAAGCCGACAGGGTTAAAATGCTGCATTTGCTGTGCCTAAAGATTTGGGTAATGTTGCGGCAACAGCTCCAATATTGCCGGCCCCTAAAGTTAATAAAATATCTTGATCTTGTATTAAAGATGGCAGTAAGGTAGGTAATTGTTCAGGATGTGGTACAAATTGCGGATTGACTTGTCCTTTTGCTTGGATAGCTTGGCACAAAATGTCTCCTGTTGCCTCAGCAATTGGTGCTTCACCGGCGGCATAAATATCAAGCAATAATAGCACGTCAGCGGTGGACAAAACTTGTACAAATTCGTCAAATAAATCGTAAGTGCGTGTGTAGCGGTGGGGCTGAAATGCGACCACTAAACGTCGTTGTGACCAACCTTCGCGTATCGCTTGTATCACCGCCGCAATTTCACGCGGATGATGTCCATAATCGTCAATGTGCAAAATTTCGCCGTGGTTTGTCAATATTTTTTGCATTTGAAAGCGCCGTGCTATACCACTAAACGTTTCTAAAGCGCGACTTATCGCGGCATCAGAAACGCCAACTTCCCGCGCTACCGCAATCGCGGCTAAGGCATTACGTACATTGTATTCTCCAGGTAAATTCAGTACCACATCTAACCAAGGGACTTGATCACGCAACACTTTAAAATGCGTTTGTCCTTGCTTTTGTCGGATTTCAGTGGCGCAGATATCCGCTTTTTCTGATAAGCCATAAGTGATCATGGGCTTAGTCAGTTGTGGTAAGATATTTTCTATTTCTGGATCATCAAGACACAAGACTGCCAATCCGTAAAAAGGCAGTTGTTGCAAAAACTTGATGAAGGTATTACGCAATTGATTGAAGTCGTTATTATATGTTCGGATATGATCCGCGTCGATATTGGTGACAACCGCCATCACCGGTTTTAAGTATAAAAAGGAGGCATCACTTTCATCAGCTTCCGCAACTAAATATTCCCCAGCACCTAAACCAGCGTGTGTCCCAACACTGTTTAAACGTCCCCCTATCACAAAAGTCGGATCTAATCCATCTTCTGCTAAGATGCTAGCAATTAAGCTGGTTGTGGTGGTTTTGCCATGTGTGCCAGCAATGGCAATGCCCTGGTGAAAGCGCATGAGTTCGCCTAACATTTCAGCGCGTGGTACAACAGGAAGCCGTTGCGCACGGGCTGCTTGTACTTCTGGGTTATCTTCCTTCACCGCGCTGGAAATGACGACCACGTCACAACCATGTACATGTTCTGCAGTATGCGCTGTTTGCACTTTGATACCTAAATCAGTCAAATGTCGCGTCATGCTATTTTTGTGCAAATCTGAACCAGAAACGGCATAGCCTATGCGGTGCATGACTTCAGCAATGCCACCCATGCCAGCACCACCTATGCCGACAAAGTGAATGCGTCTTCCACGTTTAGGAAGAGATGGTTTGTTGTGTCCATTAACCTTCATTCTGAAAACTCGGTTATTTAATTTGAACTGTGATTTATGTGATTGATCTGATTATTATGATGATGCTTATTTTTTCATCTTCATCACAAAAATCATTTAATCTGAACTGTGATTTATGTGATTATTATGATGATGCTTATTTTTCATCACCTTTCATCACAAAAATCACAGTTCAAAATTATTTAGGGACAAATCTAATAAATTATTCGTTCTTTATTCTTGCCGGATAAGCTGTTTTAAGCACTAAATCGACAGCTTGTTGTAATGCCGATGGTGTGGCACACTTTCGTGCTGCTGTTGCCATATCAGTCAAGCGCGTTGGGTTGTTTAGTAAATCTGTTATTAAATTCACTAATTTTTCCACCGTTAGCACAGTTTGGGGCAATAGTATTGCTGCACCATTCTCTGATAAAAACTGGGCATTGCTGGTTTGGTGATCATCAACAGCATAAGGATAAGGGACTAAGATGCTGGCAACGCCCACTTGTGCTAATTCACAAACGGTTGTTGCACCCGCTCGACAAATCACCACGTCCGCCCATGCATAAGCAGCTGCCATATCATCAATAAAAGCGGCTACCCGCGCATTAAACGGTGCGCCTTCATAAGCTTTTTGCATTGCATCAATGTGTATTTTTCCCGTTTGATGCCACACTTCGACAGCGCCTTGCAGTTGTCGCATAGCGACAGGCACCGTCTCATTCAAAGCTTTTGCTCCCAAACTACCGCCCACGATTAATACATGTAATGGAGTATGTACCGTTTTAGAGTGCGGCAACGCCATAATATTGGCACGTAGCGGATTTCCTGTATGCACAACATGGCGATTTTTTGGAAAAGTATTGGGAAACGCTTCCATTACGACAGAGGCTAATCGTGCCAACCAACGATTAGTCAAGCCAGCAATAGCATTTTGTTCGTGGATTAGCAAAGGAATGCGTAATAACCATGCTGCCACTCCCCCGGGTCCCGTCACAAATCCACCCATGCCAACAACAGCGGCAGGGCGAATTGTACGCAAGATGCGCACCGATTGCCAAATTGCTAAAGTTATTTTAAAAGGTGCAAGCAATAAACTCAGCCATCCTTTCCCACGAATGCCATTAATGCTGATGTATTTAATATCTATATCAGCATCTGGTACAACACGGGCTTCTAAACCGCGTCTTGTTCCGAGCCAGCACACTGCCCAACCCTGTGCTCGCAAAGCATCAGCTATCGCTAAAGCGGGAAAAACGTGCCCACCTGTGCCACCTGCCATTAGCATTATAGGTTTATATTCTGATTTTGTAAAACGGATTGTATGAGTCATTGAATTTTTTTCCCAAAATTGATGATTTTCAATTCATGGGCATCCATCGTATTAATATTTTTCAGCAAGTTATAATATTATAACTCGATGTTCAAGTTAGTTAATTAGAATATTATGATATTTTAATAAAA
>CAYFOB010000419.1:0-4299 GCA_964344525.1 uncultured Thiomargarita sp. | reverse complement strand
AACGAGAAAACCTATTTATTCTCGTTCCCAAGCTCCCGCTTGGGAATGCATGCCCTTTGCTCCGCAAAAGTGGCCTGGAAATTTCCGCCCTCCGGCACTAGTAGTTATTCATGGTTGTTTTAGAAATCGGATGCGTAACATCAATTTTTAATTAACCATTGGACTTTCAGTGCTATAATGTTTAAAAATACTTTCATATAACTGATAACTGAAAAAATGCCAAAATTGCTAATACTTGATAGAGATGGGGTTATTAACTATGATTCTGATGAGTACATCAAATCCCCTGATGAATGGCAACCGATTCCTGGTAGCCTAGAAGCAATTGCTCGTCTTAACCAAGCAGGATTTAGGGTAGCTGTTGCAACCAACCAATCTGGTTTGGCGCGTGGTTTATTTACCTTCGATGCGCTTAATCAAATCCATCAAAAAATGCACAAGTTGCTATCTGAACTTGGGGGAACAATTGAAGCAATTTTCTTTTGTCCGCACAGTGATAAGGATAATTGCACTTGTCGTAAACCACGTCCTGGTTTATTTCAAAGTATTGCCAAGCGTTTAGGTATTTCTTTAACTAACGTATTGGCAGTGGGGGATTCGCTACGCGATTTACAAGCGGCAAGTGCGGCTGGCGCAACGCCAATTTTAGTATTGACGGGAAAAGGGCAACGCACGTTGAACAATTTGGCAAAGTTTCAAAATGTGCCTGTGTATAAGGATTTAGCGGCTGTTGTGGATGATTTGTTGGAGGATGAATAAAGCATGTTACGTTCTCTCTTATTTTATATAGGGCAAGTACTGGCGGTTTTGGTATTTTCTCCTTTACCACTACTGCTTTTACCCTTGCCCTATCAACGACGTTACCGAATATTGACTTTGTGGGGACGCTTTGTCATTTGGTGGCTGGAAAAAACTTGCCAATTGCGTTATCAAATACAAGGACTAGAAAATTTGCCTGCGACACCAGCTATTATTTTGAGTAAGCACCAATCAGCATGGGAAACAATTGTTTATCAACAAATTTTTCCAATGCAAGTTTGGCTATTGAAACGTGAATTACTCAATATACCGATATTTGGTTGGGGATTGCGAACCTTACAACCGATTGCGATTGATCGCAAAAATATTCGTCAATCTATGCAACAAATTGTTGATCAGGGAAAGGAGCGTTTAGCGCGAGGATTGTGGGTGGTAATCTTTCCTGAAGGCACACGGGTAGCCCCTGGGGAAAAAAAACGGTATGGCATAGGTGGTGCCATGTTAGCAGCGCAAAGTGGGTATCCAGTTGTGCCAGTCGCGCATAATTCAGGAAAATTTTGGCTACCCAATGGCTTTCTCAAGCGCCCAGGCACAATTCAAGTGATTATTGGTCCTGTGATTGACTCAAATGGTAAGACGGCTAAAGAAATCAATGTATTAACGGAAAAATGGATAGAAGAGACGATGGTGACATTAAAATAAAAAAAAATAATTGGCTTATTGATCTATTTCATTATAAACACAAAAATTATTACGTCCCCCCTCTTTTGCTTGATACATAGCAACGTCAGCTTTTTTGAGCAAGCTATCAGCCTCTAATCCATCTTCTGGATAAAAGCTTATTCCAATGCTACCACCAATGGAGACTTCTTGTTTATCAAGCAAAAATGGTTTTGACAATTTTTGTAAAATTCTTTTTGCAATGGTTTTGACATCCGCAACGTTTTCAATTTGGAGCAAAACCATGGTAAATTCATCACCGCCTAAGCGGGCAACAGTGTCAGATTCGCGGACACAAGCAGTCAATCGCCGGGCGGTTTCTTTGAGTACTTGATCACCCGCTTCATGACCAAGATGATCATTCACCCATTTAAAACGATCTAAGTCAATAAATATCACAGCTATCCGCTTTTGTTGGCGCTTCGCAGTGCGCATGGCCTGTGCCAAACGATCAGCAAACAATGTCCTGTTTGGGAGTTCTGTTAACGTATCATAGTTGGCTTGGCGCCAAATAAGTTCTTCGGCTTCCTTACGTTTAGTAATGTCACTAAAGACAGCAACATATCGCATAATCTGATGACTGGCATCTCTGAGCGCCGCAATAGACATCCACACAATGTAGAGTTCACCATTCTTACGTCTGTTCCAAAGTTCTCCTCGCCACATGCCTGTTTCAATTAAAGTTTTCCACATCTTTTCATAAAATAGCGCATCACGATGCCCTGAACTCAATATTTTCGGGTTTTTCCCAACAACATCATCAAGCATGTAACCAGTAATTGTACTGAAAGCAGGATTAACCATAATGATCTGATTATCAGCATTAGTCACAAAAATGCCTTCGTTGGTGGTTTCAAATACTGTGGCTGCCAAACGCAAATTTTCCTCCACACGCCTTTGCTCAGTAACATCTTCCATATTCCAAACATAACCCTTAGACAAATCATTGGGATCAATAGCCTTGAGCAAAAAACGACACCAAAATAGTGTACCATCTTTGCGACACATCTGATGTTCATTTTCGTAAGTTACGCCTTTTTCAATAATGGAAAAACTTTGACTTTCAATGTGTTTATCACAAGAAGAATATAATATTTTTGTTGTACGCCCTTTGAGCTCCTCTTCTGTGTAACCAAATATCTCCTCTAATTTGCGATTGACTCGGACAAATCGCCATCCCTCACCTAAAAATGCAATGCCTACCAACGAATTATCTAAAATCACCTCCAACTCAGCCAATGTATTTGCTAAAGCTTTTTCGGCTTGTTTACGCTCCGTAATATCTTGAACCGTTTCAATAAAGCGGATGGGCTTATTTTTAAGATCACAAATCAGCTCAGCTAAAGCATGTAGGTAACGAATGGAGCCATCAGGACGAATAATGCGAAATTCAATCTCGTAAGGCTTATCTTCATTAATCGTTTCAAGGGCGGCTTTTTGTACCGCTCTGCGATCATCAGGGTGGATACTATCAATAAATTTTTTGTTGCTAATAGTATCTGTTGGAAAGCCCAAAATGCGACAAGTTTCTTCAGATAATTGTCTGGTATTGGCGCTAATATCCCATTCACAATGCCCTAAATGAGCCATACTTTGGGCTTTAGCAAGACGCGCCTCACTTTCTCGCAAAGCCTTGTTCATTAGCTCATGTTCCATGGCAGCACCTAAGAGATTGGCAGCCATTTTAAGCGCTTCAACAACCACCGGTGACCATTCGCGTTCCTCTATGCAATCATCATATCTTATGAAGCCCCACCAATTTTTGCCCACAAAAACAGGGATTATTGCCATAGAAAGGATTTTTTGATCAAGCAATATCTGAATTTCGTGTTTTGGAAAATTTTTCACTAAGCCATAAACAGCATGCCCTTGCTGAAGCGTTTCTAGCCAACGCGATAAAAAGGGATGGTAGGGGAAATTTTGTAATTTTGGATTATCAATTTGTGGTATGATACCATTAGCCACCCATTCGTAGCGCTGGCTTGTTAACAACAAGCCCGCCTTTTGTTGGTTTTCAAAAATAGAAATACAGCTAGCAGTTACTGCCTCTCCCAAATGCGCTAAAACTTCATGGATAGGCTCTGCCCAATGAATACAAGTGAGAAATTTTTCAGCCGCAAAGGTGAGCGCCTCCAAAATGGTATCACGGCAGCGCAAAGCCTCCTCAGCCTTTTGTTTTTCAATAATCAGTTGCTGTTTTTCTAACTCAGACTCAATAACGGCAGGTAGTAATTCAAGATAATTGCTATCTACATCCTTAACAAGGTAATCCCCAGCCCCAAGCTTCATCGCTTCAACGGCAACCTGTTCATCGCCTGTCCCGGTTACCATAATAACTGGGATTTTCAGCTGACTTTCAGCCAAATTTTCCAGTACCTGTATACCATTCATACCTGGCAAATGGTAATCAACAGCAACAAGGTCATAAGCGCTTTTTTCAAGCTTAGCAAGACCCTCCTGACCATCCCTTGCAATGTCAACCACATAGCCGCGTTTATCTAATTTCTTCTGAGCACAAATAGCAGCGACTTTGTCATCTTCTATGTAGAGGATTTTGGTTGCCTTAGACATATTTTATTTATTAGACTTTATCGTTCATTACAAAAACTGTCAAAAACCATCTATAACTACAAGGATTATAGTTGATAGGTGTAAATGAGAATTGCTCTTTACATGAGCAATGTTGGAGGGCAGCATCAATGTCGCACGGTGCGTCTAACGGGTCAATGCCATTAAGTTAATAAAAAAAACTTTAAAAACAAACTCTTATACTGTAGGTTGGGTTAGATTTTTTCGCGCAGCGAAAAAACGTAACCCAAC
>CAYFOB010000418.1:0-4333 GCA_964344525.1 uncultured Thiomargarita sp. | reverse complement strand
ACACGCTTAGCCATTTATATTTTGTCCTTGCCCGTTTCGGAACGTAAGGCGCGTTATGAGAGTCTACATCAAGCCATGATGGCGGCAGCTCAACGTGCGGTACGGTTTTTACCTACTAAGTTTGGCAAAGTCGCAGCGGTATTAGATGCTAGTTATTCAATGTCCGGCTCTAGTGAAAAAAAACGACGTCCACTTGGGGTGGCACTTGCTGCCAGTTACCTGTTACGCGCAGCTTGTAAAAGCTATCGTCCTTTCTGGACGCATCCTCTTAGCAGGAAACGTGAATTATTGATACAAGCGCGTGGACAAACGCCTTTAGGAGAATGGCTATTGAACGCCTTGGCATGGCAACCAGATTTAGTGGTGATTATTTCCGATGGTTTTGAAAACGATCCCCCTTTGGGCGCGGCAGAAGTCGCTAGGGTTTATCGCCAAAAAATTGATCCCAAGCATAAAATCGAAATTATTCACACTAATCCAGTATTTGATGCGGAAAATTATGCACCACATCCTATCGGAGCCGAGATTACTACTGTTGGCTTGCGGGATGCTGAAGATTTACCAACTATGTTAGCATTTGCGCATTTTGCCAGCGGAGCGGCGAAGCTGTCAATGCTAGAAGCATATTTATCTAAACGGCTGGAAAAATTAGATTTGTCCCTTAATAACCAAGGGCGTTGCCCTTGGCTATATTAATAACGCCCCTTTGGGGCTCAAGATTTGACTTTTAGCCCCAAAGGGGCGAGATATTATAGCTAGGGGCAACGCCCCTGGTTATTAAGGGACAAGTCTTATAAAGAAAACCGGTTTTCGTTAGAAATGGTGCGTGGGACGCACCCTACGCTTTCTGCGGGGTATTGGTATCCCCGCCAGTTGAATTTTTAGGCGGCACGATATGGCATTGACTTATTTATATAGCGTTTCCCGATTGGATAAAGTACAACAATAAAACGGAAGGCGATAGTTATAAAGAGGATAAAACCCGTTTTGATTTGGGCTCATTGAGATTGTACTTGACTCAATCGGGAAACGCTATATAATGCAACATTTTAGTTGCTGAAATATCTTCACCTTCTGGCCAGCACAATCCCCCTAATGGATCAATAGATACTTTTTGAAAATAACGAAAAGCTTTCAAACGCCAAAAAGCGTCGCGGCTGTTGATCAAGGGGGTTAAATCTAACTCAAATTTTTCTCTATCTTCCATAGTCAGGTGAAGCCGATAAGAATTATCGGCCCAGACACTTGCCGCTTTTTTCCATGGGGTTTTAACCGCTGAGTTCATTCCATTTCTCCAGTAATTCAGACTGATTGGCCAAGATAAATTCTTTAATTTTCTTTAATGGTTTGGGTGGCATTTGCCCAGCCATAAGTTCTCCATCTTCAAGACGAAAAGCACCGGCATAGTCTCCATAGACTCCATGACAATGAGGGGGTACATGGTCATCCATATACCTCTAAATTGGTAGTTATGTAAATGCTATCATGATTACAAATTAACATTATACCTAAAACGGGAATCTAGGCGATAGATTCCCGCCTTCTTCCCACCTTCGTGGGAATGACAGGGAATGACGGAATGACCAGGTATCTTTTGAAATGTTAATTGCCATTTTTAGGTAATAATCAATCGCTCCAATTGTGGGATATTAGCAATGGGCGTTTAAATAGTTCCAAGCCGGAAAATGCTGACTGGGGAAATGCCAAAAATGTCACCGCCTTAGCGTTTTCTCCAGATAGCCAATTGGTTTTATTGGCCTCATCCGGCGGCTATTCAACCGGTAAAATGATACAGTTGTGGGATATTGAAAGTGGGCACTTAATTCGTTCTTTCCAGGAACCTAACAAAGCCGGCAATGCTTTCGATATAATAGACATGTCCCTTAATAACCAGGGGCGTTGCCCCTGGCTATAATATCTCGCCCCTTTGGGGCTAAAAGTCAAATCTTGAGCCCCAAAGGGGCGTTATTAATATAGCCAAGGGCAACGCTCCGCCTGATTTTGACTGGGGTTTATGATTTTACCCCTCGGAGTACAACATCTGAAAATATCACAACAGATTGCATGGTTGCCTCAATCTGAAGATTATGTAAGTCAACTGGCTGGACTCCATAAAGAAGTTTGGCAAGGTATAGACACAGATGCCTATTTAAAACAAGAGCGTGATGCTTGGGAATAAGAGGAGAGCTACCTTTATGGAGATTTTAACTGATCATGACTTGATAGGCTTAGATACTTGTCTATGGATTTATCACTTTGAAGATCATCCCACTTACCAAAAGTGGACAAAGCCAATACTGCAAGCTGTGAATACGGGGCAATAAGGCTAATCAAAATTGGGGTTTATCCGTATCGAGAAAGCAATCCTTGTAGTTATTCGGGATTTGAAACCAACGGCGTAACATCAGTTATTAAATATTTAAAGGAACACAGAGGTGTGGTATATGTTGTTAGTTGAATTAGAACACAAGCTTATCAAACCGCTTCCCAGATCAGACAAATTACAGCTAATTGCAGACATTACAAAAATGCTACAACAGGAAGAGGAACGCCCGGAGAAATTTTTTGAGAGAGAATATGAATATCCGGTTATGACACCGACAATTACATCGGATGAGAGTTTTTATCAGGTGGCCTATCAGCTCCAGCAGCTTTGGGAGGCGCATGATATTTCCTCATCTACGTGGAGGATTGCCTCTTATAGAAATTGCTCTTTACCATGAAAGGCGTAAAAAAACCGTTTCTGCTTTAGTAGATTCTGGGGCAGCAATGTCTGTTTTGCCTTATGACACTGGCTTGGAACTGGGATTGGTATGGGATAAACAAACAGTGCCGGTTGATGTTGGGGGAGTTCTAAAAAACACGCCCGCATACGGGGTGTTGTTACAAGGAGAAATTCCTCCTCTTCCCCCAGTGACATTGGCTTTTGCATGGGTACATCGTACCAGTGATGAGATACGAACAATTTTGGGTCAAATGAATTTTTTTCAGCACTACAAAATTACGTTTGAAGCCTATCATGAGATATTTGAAATCACCCCGCTAGGCCAGTAGGTTGGGGTGAACTGGTGAATTCCAACCAGCTGGATGAAGAGCGGTTTTCTGGTTCCCACGCGCCAGCGTGGGAACCCAGTGTGACGCGCCAGCGTCCCGTTTTGCCGATGATCTGAACCCGACGCTGGCGAGTCGAGACGGCATTCCCACTAGGCAAGCGTGGGAACGAGAAAAAAACTTGATCATTGAGTATTAGTGGGATAGGTTCATATAACACAATCGGGAAACGCTAAATCTTGGCTACAACATAAAGGATATTGCTAAGTGTATTAGAGAATTGAAAAATTCCAATTTTATCCATACTCAGAATTACAATGGAATTATTATGGATGCGTACCGAATATCTTACCAAAGGATTGTTGGACATTATGACGAACTTTATATAAAATTGAAACTCACTTCTGACAATAAAGTGATCATTTCTGTGGGTTCTTTTCATCTTTCAAGATAAGGGGCTAGTGCAGGAGGGCGGAAATTTCCAGGCCACTCGAAGCGGAGCTTCGGGGCATGCATTCCCAAGCGGGAGCTTGGGAACGAGAAAACCTATTTATTCTCGTTCCCAAGCTCCTGCTTGGGAATGCATTCATCGAAGCTCTGCTTCGAGTGTAGGTGGCCTGGAAATTTCCGCCATCCTGCACTAGTTATGAATCCGGAAAAATGTCCTATGTGTGAATCAGCTCATTTAATTCCAAAAAAAACGGTAGAACATTACTCCTATAAAGGACATGATTTTTCATTAGAAAATATTGAATACGCTGTTTGTCCCGCTTGTCATTCAGAAGTCGTCACGCCTGAGCAAATTAAACGAAACGAAGCGCGTATTTGTGATGAGCATAGAAAAATAGACGGATTTTTCACCAGTGCCGAAATCACACAATTAAGAAAACACTTCAAAATTACCCAAAGCCAAGCAGCGCAAATATTTGGTGACAATGCCTTTTCAAAATATGAAACTGGAGAAATCACACAAAGCTTAGCAATGGATAAATTGATGAAACTCGCCTTGCATCAGCCTCATTGTTTTGAAAAACTTTGCCAAATGGCGAATAAAAGCGTCTAGTACAACGGTTGAATATATAAGTACTGAAGCATAAATTATCAGGTCTATCTCGTCATTCCCGCGAATGACCGGGAACTTCGCGGGAATGACCGGGTATTTTTTGAAATGTTAATTGCCATTTTTAGGTGTTAATTGATGTTACGCAGCCTATTTCTAAAACCAACGCCATTAAGTTAATAAAAAAAACGTTAAAAACAAACTATTATACTGTAGGTTGGG
>CAYFOB010000417.1:0-4335 GCA_964344525.1 uncultured Thiomargarita sp. | reverse complement strand
AACGCGCCCTGTCATCAAAAGCTCGAATACCCAATCACTCACCATGACTGCAAATTCTGGTGAACACCATTGAGCTAGGTGGATGGCTACTTTGGGATGCGCCCATGAACCACGTTTTTCATTAGGCCCCGTCGTGATTTTTTCAACCAAGAGGTCAGTCGGAATTCCGACCGACCTCGACAAGGCGCTTAAAAAATCACGAGTGTTTTGGTTTTCCAGGTAATGCTTAAACTGTTTACCTGTCGCCTTGCACATCGCGGTAGCATCCAAATAACCATCACTTTTGCGTTGTTTGATCAGAGTACCATTGAAATCGCGATCAATTGTCAACATATTATTCATGTTGATTTTCCTATGTTAGGTAAAATTGATGCGGCAACTTTCATATCTGACTCCAATCAATACATAAAAGTTACCGCGTTTATCTGCATTAGAGGGTGATTTCCTTTAGTCGTGTTTAGGAAATCGCTCTCGCCATCATTGCCTCACCATATCCCCAAAATCCTTTTGCGCCTGCCACATTGCAGCCTTTTCCATAAAATCGCGGAAACAAGGGCTTTCATCCATCGCTGCGCGGATCGCACGCTCGTAATCCTGCCAATGATTTAGTGGCAGTCCGCAAGCTGTGCTGTTTGGTGATTCGCAGTAATCTCCAATTACATCGGACAAGTCGCGTTCGTGGTCATCCAAAATGGCGGTTGTGCGCTGCTCAATCCACTCGTCTCGATAGTCAGTCCATGCTAATGACTGTTCATAGTCAGTAAAATTATGGGCCTGTACGTCAACGCGAGCGGGTTTTGGACGCAGTTGTGTCATGGTGCTCATAGCGTGTCTCCATGTAAAATAAATTGTATAAAGAACATTTAACGCTGGCTTTCAGCATGTAACCAGCGTTGTACCCATTATATGGGCTGGATTTTAAATGTCAAGTTTTAATTTATGATAATTTAAAATAAAGCAATACTACTTAACAGTATTGCTAATATATGGTTACATATAAAAATGTCAAGGTTGATTTATGAGATTGTATCCATAATTATTTTTATAATTCAATAAATCATCATAATGAACAAGCCGCCCCCTTCCTTGTGGTGGTTCTCTTGAGCCAATAGAACCTTGAACAACTAAAAAATGAATATGTCTTTGTGTATATCCTGTTTTTTTTGCAGCCTCAGAAACAGGAATATAATTTCCTTGCGCAATAATTTTTGGACCACCCTTTTTATGCCCATGATTTCGATAGCGATATTTAATATGCTCATCAAGGCTTTCGGCATCAATCCACGAGCTCGCATTACGCCCTTTTTTTTGAGAACGTTCCCCGACTACCGTACCGCTTTCTAATAATTGATACAACCGCGCCCTCGACAACCCAAAGCGCTCGGACGCCTGCTTAATAGATAATTTTTCCATGTTGGTATCCATTAAATGTCAATAGGTATTTTTCAATATTTGAGATTTGATGTTTAAATGTCAACCCTTTAGGATATAAAATATTTATAAGTAATGGCGATAAAATGCTTCCAAAATGATAAAAAAATGTTGAGCGAAAAAAACGATCGACAGTTGACTATAGAAAGCAAAATACTATAACTATTTGAATTATAATAATTTTATAATTATAGCATTTGCTTCTATGTGTTGGCAGGCACAAAAAAAGCCCCAAGGCGGATGCCAAGGGGCTTGATTAATTAATTCAAATAATACTGTTCCAATTCAAGCAAATGCCGTTCGATGGCATTCAACAGATCAAACGAGCGCCCATCATCTCGAATAGTTCTCATCAGATCAATACACTGGATTTTGAGTTTGATCGACTGCCAAATCCAGGGATTGCTCGTGTAGAGGATTGGTGCAGGGCTTTTTGCATGTTGAACCGATTGCCGCGCGTTTTTGAACGCTATCGTCAAGTCCAGTTTCAGTTGCACGACTTGCTCTGTGTTTCTTGAGAGTGTGAGCAAGAATACACATTGGTCTTCATTCAAAAGGGCGTACTTCTTCGGATTGCCACCACCTTGCTTGCGTTTACCAACTTCCGTTTTAAACGTAAGTTGGCCAAGCACTTGAAATTGTTCAGAATATTTGTTGATATTCTCCATGATGTTCTTGTGCTGGATGTTCAACCGGACGGCGATGGCACGGCTATCTACCCGTGGCGTACCTTCATGATGAATGATCTCAATAGCTTGGCTCATTTTGCACCCCCATTCATAATTGGCATATTACCCATCAAATGGTCGTTCACCATGCGCAACAACTCAGGGAATCGCTCTACATAATAATGCGGTTGCGTTTCGCGTTGATTGTTGGGATTGACCAAGTTCTTGCCATATTCAAGGCCTTTATCCGTGAGATTCTTAAAAACCTTCACGCCATTTTCCGCCTTGGTCGAAGGACGCTCTTGCTCTTCCAAGATACCCAGCTCAAGCAACACCACATTCACAATTTTGGCACTCAACCGTGACCTATTTTCTTTCAACAGCTTTGTCAGGCACTTCGTTGGCTGGTCTTCAACATAGCTTGGCAAGAATCCCGTGGCCAAGTTATGATAATCGCCGATTTGGTACAGCATTTTCAGCTTACTATCAGCGCTCATGCGCAGCATTTCAGCCGCCGCATTCGCCAGCATGATTTGATTGGCTATGTGTGGATCGCCTGCCATGAACATGGAAGGGGCCGGTTGGGGTGCTGGTTGTGCCAACTCAACGCGCCCTGTTGTCAAAAGTTCAAATACCCATTTTGACACCAAGACTGCAAATTGGGGGCTGCACCATTGAGCAAGGTTGATCGCTACCTTGGGATGTACCCATGAACCACCATACCGCCCTTGTTTTGACTCGATCAGTTTAACCGTCGGAATTTCGACCTTTAAACTTAAAGCATCCAAAAACTTGGTAGTTGATTGATTTTCCAGGTAATGTTTAAACTGCTTGCTTGTCGCTTGGCACATCGCTGTTGCGTCAAGATAACCGTCAGCGCGTTGGGTTATCTTTGTCCCATTGAATTCACGATCAATAGTTAATATATTGTTCATGTTAATTTACTTTTGGTTAGTGAATTAATAAGGCACGGTTGGTACCGTGCCGGTTATTTAGAGGGTGATTACCATTACTTTTGCACGGCTTTGGTAATCTCTCTCGCCATCATTGTTGCAAACATTCAGCAACAAAATCTTTTTCAGCCTGCCGATAAGCAACGTTTGCTAAAAAATGCGCCAAAATTGGTGACTCTTTAGCAGCTCTTCTCATCACCAGTTCGTACTCGCCCCAGTTTTTCATCAATTTTCCAGAAATTGGCGATGGTGTTGATTCATCACAGTACGCCTCAATCATGCCAGATAATTCCACCATTGGATCATCCAATATCTCATCAGTCCTGTTTTCCACCCACTCATCCCGAAAGTCAGTAAACGCTGGCGAGCGTTCATAGTCAAATTCAAGGCGAGCGTGTACATTTATGCGATCAGGTTGAGTGCGCACTATATTTAAATTAGACATTTTTATGTCTCCAAGTTGCAAAAGAACAAATTAGCACTGGTGCTCATCCAGTTGCCAAGTCATGGTTTGTGGTTGAGCGTCAGCGCTGACTACATAATATGGGCGGTCTATTTAAATGTCAAGTGTTCACATTAACTTTTTTGACAAAAAAATATCACTTCATTATCAGCATAATATATATTATATGATTTTCTAATATCAAGTGTTCATATTAACTTATTTTTGTATGCTGATAAACTTGGCCAATGTACAAGGTTAAATCGCCCGCTCTTTTTAGATGCTACGCTCCCGCGCTTTATCAGTTTATGTATATATGGTATAGATACACCTATTTTTTTAGCGGCCTCTCCGGTTGGCAAATAATTTCCCTCTGCTACAGCTTTAGGCCCACCTAATCCAACCCTTTCATCCCTAGTTTGAATATGTTGTTTTAATGCAACACCATCAATCCATGATCCCGCTCCTCTACCTTTTTTCTCAGACCGATGCCCTGCAACAGCCCCCTTATCCAACAACTGATACAACCGTGCCTTAGACAACCCAAATCTCTCCGATGCCTGCTTAATAGTTAGCTTTTCCATGTTGGTCTCCACTAAGTGTCAATACCTATACAATATTTGAGATTTTGGTGGTTAATGTCAACCCTTCAGAAACAAAAAAAGCCCCAAGGTTTATGCCCTGGGGCTTGATTAATTAATTCAAATAATACTGTTCCAATTCAAGCAAATGCCGTTCGATGGCATTCAACAGATCAAACGAGCGCCCATCATCTCGAATAGTTCTCATCAGATCAATACACTGGATTTTGAGTTTGATCGACTGCCAAATCCAGGGATTG
>CAYFOB010000416.1:0-4352 GCA_964344525.1 uncultured Thiomargarita sp. | reverse complement strand
CCACAGGCATTCCCAACCAGGAGGTTGGGAACGAGGATGCGTAACATCAGTTAGTAACAAAAAAAATAATTTTATCTTACTAAAAGGTAACAAATATGTGGTAAATGGATAACGAAGTGTTGTATATTTACAACATTTAAGATTAAAATGACGGTTTTTTATTTTTGATAATGTCTATTTTATGACAACAACGCTTCATATAACGCCTTTTCTGCCGCATCAATTAGACGACTATTATGCCATAACAAGGTAAAGTCTCCATTAAACCGTTGGCAGGCAGTTTTTAATTGTTGAAAGATTTCAAATGCTTTTTCCCCAGTACCCAGCCCCATATAACATTCATCAATCACAGAACATTCCATCGCAATCAAAGGGCGTTCTCGTAGTGTAAGTACTTTATGTGTGACAATATCATAAACAGGATATTCATAACAAATGCCACAACGAAAACCCACATGATCTGCAAAAGATAAGCTCGTATCATAGTCCAAGCCTGCTGTGTCCAAATTGCAAAAAGTCGTGGGAGTTTCCCAACGGAGGAAATGTTGCCGTCCACCCCATGTAGATTGTTGAATCCCAATAGTTTGACAAGTTTGTTTTAAAATTTCAAATTCTTTAACCGTTTGTGTTGGATCACGATAAGTGTTATAACTGGCATGTAAACCAATTTCATGCCCCCTACTATGAATTTGTTTTAGCAAGTGGAGAATTTCAGGTTGTGCCACGGAATAAAAACCGTCAATTGAGCCCGCGCTATGATCAGTAATAAAGTAGAATGCGCTGGTAATCCCATGATTTTCTGAAAGAGCCATAAGGGTGTCAAATGTATAGCAAGGATCAGCTTTTGCATTATTTTTCACTTTGATCCAATTGAGCATATTTTTGACCACTAGGCTAGGCTTATGTCGTTTTAATAGATCACCCCCCACACGTTTAAGTATGTGCGCAGAAGAGAGGTGCAGATATTCAAAAGGTATATCCACATCATGGGAAACGCGCATCCGAAAGTTCCTGGGTTTGCGCTCCAATGTGGGCCAAATATGTTTTATACATGCCCAAATAATTTCTATGTATTCGTTGATAATGGGGCGGTGCAAAAAATGGGCTTGATAAGCTAAAGAAGCCGTCGCAGGAAAACGATTATGTGCATCACGCTCTTTTTTAACAGCTTCTTCGTAACGAGTCAGCATAAAAAAAGCGGCACCAAAAATATCCAAGCCTAAATGAAGTCCTTTTTCATGTTCAGTCAGAAAGGGATAACCAAAAATCACAGGCAAAGGAGATGAGACTACCGTTGCGGTGGATAATACATTTGCAATCTCCCATTGTGCTAAGGGCAAATTGGGTAAGCTTTCTGGCTTTAACCAATTATCCACTGCTTGTTGAAAAAAATGATCTGTGATTGTGAGTACATGATCGGTGGCAGTTATTTGTACGGTGTGAATGTTTTTTTGTATTTCTGTAGAAAAAGGCAATCCTAGAAATTCACCTAGCAACACATCCAGGATATATTGTCGCGCCGTTTCTAAGCCTGGAGGTATTTTAACTTTTAGCATGTTTCTGATCCAGAAAAGATTGAGTCCTAAGCAGAGGATTTAGCGTAATTCATTAGACGGGTTCCTAAATAATTTGAACTGTGATTTATGTGATTGATATGATTATTATGAGGGCGCTAATGCGGATTTTTTCCTCAAAATTATTTTCCCAAAAACAAACTGCGCATAAAATGACGCCCATGAGAAAGTACAGCCATGCGCTTGCTCATGTGGGAGATTTGAAAGTAGGGCACTTGTCTGGCACCAAAATTTCTAAAAAATCGTTCAACTGGTTCAATCATTGAACCTTCAAAATCAAATTTTTGAGTCACCGTTGCGGCAAATCGAATGGCTTCCCACATCAATAAGCTGGTTGCACCGCTATTTCTGAGTTTTGGATCCCCTCCTCCCATTAAATAATAGGCAGAATTTTTATCCCATACAATATAAGCGACTGCGTGAAGTTGCCCTTTTTCATCTTGAGCAAAAAATATACGTCGAGCATTATGTGCTTGGCAAGTGGTTTCTAAACGTTTCACCATATTCGTTGAATAAGGTTGCTTCATGCCTTGACGCTTAAATGTTAATTCGTTGATCAATAAAAATTGTTCAATATCTAAATCCGTTTTAACCTGAATATTAAAGCGGTTACGCGCTTTTTTTATTTCTCTCTTAATATTTTCTTGTGTGCCTTTCCAAATCAAATCTAAATCTGTTAAATTATCAATCACATAAGTATAACGAGTTGTTTGCTTAAATCCATGCCAATAAAAGGGTAACCAGTTTGTGATGGTGTAATGAAAATTTTGAGAAAAAGAATCGTATTTTGGTAGCTGCTCAATTAATCCATTCATTAAATCTTTTTGTTGAGCCAATTGTTTAGCATATTTTGCTTGTGAGGAACGCATCCAAATGCCCAATGTTTGAGTGAGAATTGGCATAGTGATTAATTTTAATCCCATTTTGCTTTTCACATAATAGGGCAATGCGGCTACAATCTCACCACCCTTTTCTATGAGGGCTACATCCCAATGATCTTCACCACAAACGGCATCAAGCCACCAATCTTTTGAAAAAATAGGAATAGATGGTTCTATTTTGCAAAATTCACGATAACGCTGCTTATTATTCATTCAAATATTTTACATTTTCAATGTTAGACCTATAAAATTTTTAATTTCAACACATTCTTCAGGTAGCATATTTTGATGGATAATTTCATACCTGCTTACCTATATACTCAAGCAGTTGTTTGTATAGTTCATTATCAATTTGCACCGTTTTTTTCTGTTTAAAATGGGAGGGTATTTTTCCCCTTGTCTCTAAATATAATTTATGCATGGCAAAAAAATCATTCAATTGTTTCAAGCATTTTTTTGGATTTTTGCAAAAATCTTCATAGTCAACATAAAAAAAGCGATTAATTCCAATAACATTCGCATCTTTAGCAATCATTTTCATGATATGCCGTACTTGTTCAGTAACTTGTTCATGTGCTGGCAATTTCTTCAGATTATTAATTTCAAGTGGTTCCATAGACCACCAAGTTTTATAATCGTTATGAACTTTTTTCCGAACTTCCAGTAATGAATGTGCATTATCCAATAAATTACGTTGTGTTACAATAAATAATGCTTCTGGCAAAATTTTTGCGGTAGGATAAAGACGTAAAGCACAGTTCATATTTTTAAATAAAATAGGTTTGTCAAAGGCGTGTATTAATGCACGAACGGCACCACGCATCCGCTGTAGTTGTCTATTTTTGACCGCTTCCATAGGAATATATTGCGGTTTTCGTCGGAAAAAACGATACCAAAATTCCCCACATTCACTAGGCGCAGCGATACCTTTAGTAACACCATGCATTGAAGTGAAATTTGAAGGTTTCCGCCAGCGCAAAGGACGTACTATACGTTCTAACCACGATGGCGCACCATAAAACCTACAATGTAGGTTTGATAAATAGCCCACATCATAATATTCAGTCATCGCTTGATAAAGTAAGGTACTTCCTGAACGTGGAGCACCAATAATAAATATAGGTGGATGTCGTAAAGGAGTTTCTCCCTTATCGGTCAAAATGACTTCCAGTTTATCCAATAAAGAATTTACAAGCTGTCGTCTTCTATGAAGTAAAGCGCTAATAATCCGCTTGGGTAGGTTATACATTAGAGTTGTCCATTAGTAATAGAGTAGAGGTGTTGCAAAATAAAAAACAACAACTACAAGGATTATATTTGTCAAAACCAGACCTGGCAGGTTAAACCCAAACCTGCCAGGTCAACCTCACTTCAATACAGGGTTTTGACTTTGACCTGGCAGGTTTGGTTTTCAACCTGCCAGGTCTGGTTTTGATTTTCGGACAAGTCTAAAACATAACCGAGGCTGTTTGCTAATTTCATTTGATGAGTTTATAATTTCCAGAGTTATTTTTAAACGTCACTTTATAAATTCCAGAGATAAATGTTTCCTAGAGACTTATCCAGTCAAATTTTAGCACAATTTGAGTCACCTGATTTAGTTTTTTTGCTGGGCACACGACAAACTGGCAAAACCACATTGACTCATTTACTCGCCAAGGATTCTTCTTATTCCAAAGATGAAACTTGGTATTTTGATTTTGAAGATAAACAATATCGTCAGCTTTTCAATACGGCAACAATAGCGAGCTTAAAACAGATTCTACGTTTGGAAGGTATTGATTTTAGCCGCCGTCATTTGCTCATTTTTGATGAAATTCAATTGTTGGACGATCCTTCTAATTTACTTAAATTATTACATGATCATTTTCCAACTTTAAAGATTATTGCAACTGGC
>CAYFOB010000415.1:0-4356 GCA_964344525.1 uncultured Thiomargarita sp. | reverse complement strand
TTTATCCCTTCTTAAAAGTAATCCTTGTAGTTATTAGCGATTTTGAACAGGCTCTTAACAAGCTAAAAACAGGAGCTTAAATGAACGTTTATTACGATAAAGACGCTGATCTTTCGCTTATTCAAGGCAAAAAAGTCACCATTATCGGTTATGGATCACAAGGACATGCACATGCCAATAATCTTAAAGATTCTGGGGTCGATGTTGTTGTTGGATTGCGTAGTGGTTCTGCCTCAGCACAGAAAGTTGAAGCAGCAGGCTTAAAAACTAAGCCCATTGATGAAGCAGTCGCTTGGGCTGATGTGGTGATGGTGCTTGCCCCAGATGAGCATCAAGCTAAACTTTACCATGATGCCATTGAACCCAATCTCAAAAGGGGTTCGGCACTGGCTTTTGCGCATGGTTTTAATATTCATTTTGAACAAATCGAACCCAACAAAGACATTGATGTCATTATGATTGCGCCTAAAGGTCCTGGCCATTTGGTGCGTTCTACCTATACCCAAGGTGCAGGCGTCCCCAGTTTGATTGCCGTGCATCAAGATGCTTCTGGGCAAGCCAGAGAAATTGCACTGTCTTATGCCAGTGCCAATGGGGGTGGTAGAGCAGGTATTATTGAAACCACTTTTCGTGAAGAAACTGAAACCGACTTGTTTGGTGAACAAGCTGTGCTTTGTGGTGGTTTGACCGCTTTGGCACAAGCCGGGTTTGAAACGTTGGTTGAAGCGGGCTATGCCCCAGAAATGGCTTATTTTGAATGCTTGCACGAACTCAAATTGATTGTTGATTTAATGTATGAAGGTGGCATAGCCAATATGCGTTATTCTATTTCTAATACTGCAGAATATGGTGATTTGACTCGTGGTCCTCGCATTATTACCGAGCAAACTCAGGCTGAAATGCGTAAAATCCTCAAGGAAATTCAAACGGGCGAATTTGCGCGTGAATTTATCATGGAAAATCAAACGGGTAAAGCCACATTTAAGGCAAAACGACGTATTGCACGTACACATCAACTGGAGCAAGTTGGTGAGAAATTGCGTGGCATGATGCCTTGGATTAAGGCAAATAAGTTGGTTGATAAGACTAAAAACTAGCAATACACTGCGGGATGGGGTTCACAACCCCCACCCTAAACGTTTTTTAAACCCATTATGAATGAAGAAATAGACATACCAGAAAAACCAAAGCGGCGCAAAGGCATTTATTTACTGCCCAACTTATTTACCACAGCAGCCCTATTTTCTGGTTTTTATGCCATAGTTGCCGCAATCAATGGTCGTTTTGAAGCCGCTGCGATAGCCATTTTTATTTCCATGATACTGGACGGTATTGACGGGCGCGTGGCTCGCTTGACAAGTACCCAAAGTGCCTTTGGGGCTGAATATGATAGTCTTTCTGATTTAGTGTGTTTTGGATTGGCGCCTGCTTTGCTTATCTATGAATGGTCTTTGTCTTCTTTAGTTGAGATAGCCAATTTTTTAGGCAAACTTGGATGGTTAGCCGCTTTCGTTTATACAGCAGCAACCGCACTACGTTTAGCACGTTTTAATACGCAAGTTGGTAAAGCTGATAAAGCCTATTTTCAAGGATTAGCGAGTCCAGCAGCCGCGGCTGTCGTGGCGGGGTTTGTTTGGTTGGGCGTTGATCATCAACTGGACGGTTCCACTTTAGCTTTGCCTGCCTGGATTATCACTGTAACCACCGGTTTTTTGATGGTTAGCAAATTTCGCTATCGTAGTTTCAAAGATTTAGATATTAAACGAATTCCATTTATGACGGCACTAATCGTTGTTATGGCGTTTGTGCTTGTTTCAATTGATCCACCGAAATTTCTATCTCTATGTTTTTTGGTGCAGGCCATCGCAGGTCCCGTAGTCACCCTGGTACAATTACGGAAACGCCGCGCAGCTAGGAACACTGATAACTGAATATGTCACTAACAATTTCCTCAGCCAAAAATATTGCCCATGTATTAATTGAGGCGCTACCCTACATTAACCGTTTTGTTGGCAAAACATTTGTCATAAAATACGGTGGCAATGCCATGGTGGACGAAACGCTCAAAAATAGCTTTGCGCGCGACGTGGTTTTAATGAAACGAGTCGGTATGAATCCCATTGTTGTGCATGGCGGTGGACCACAAATTGGTCAATTGTTAAAGCGTTTGGGTAAAGAAAGCGAATTTTTCCAAGGCATGCGCATCACCGATAGCGAAACAATGGATGTGGTGCAAATGGTACTGGGTGGCTTAGTCAATAAAGAGATTGTTACCTTAATTAATCATCAAGGCGGTGCGGCTGTGGGGCTGACAGGTAAAGATGCTGAATTGATTCACGCTCGCAAATTGACATTTACCCGTGATAACCCAGAAATGAATGCCCCAGAAATCATTGACATAGGTCATGTCGGTGAAATTACCAGTCTTGATACTTCTATCATTGATTTGCTCATTCATGGGAATTTTATTCCGGTGATTGCCCCCATCGGCGTTGGGAAAGATGGACAATCTTACAATATTAATGCTGACTTAGTGGCAGGCAAATTAGCAGAAGTGCTCAAAGCGGAAAAGTTGATGTTATTAACTAATATTGCAGGTGTTCTGAATAAAGAGGGAGAATTATTGACCGGTTTAAATGTAGAACAAGTGCAAGCTTTGATTGAAGAGGGTACGATTGAAGGCGGTATGTTGCCCAAAGTACATTGCGCCTTGGACGCCGTGCGGAGCGGCGTGCATACAGCCCATATTATTGATGGGCGCGTTGAACATGCAGTGTTGTTGGAAATATTGACTGATGAGGGAGTAGGTACCTTGATAAAAGGACGACGTTGAAAACAAATTTAAAAACCTGACAGGTCTTCAAAACTTGTCAGGTTTGGTGTAATTTTATCATGACCATAGAAAATTTAAAAAATGACCAAGCCCCCCACTGGCAAATTTTGTTAGCTGAAGATAACATTATTAATCAAGAAGTCACTAAAGCGCAATTGAAACAGCTGGGTTGTCAAGTTCATATTGCAACCAATGGAATAGAAGCTATTAATGCTACAGAGCAACAAGACTTTGATCTTATTATCATGGATTGCAATATGCCTAAACTTGATGGTTATGGGGCGACGCGCAAAATACGCGAAAATGAGAAGCAGCAAAACAAATCTCAGGTTCCTATCATTGCATTTACTGCTGATGTGATGCAATCAGAGCCAGATCGTTGTCAAGCTGCAGGCATGAATGGTTATTTAACCAAACCCATCATTCTTAAGGATTTAAAAAAGATATTAACAGTATGGTTACAGGCTGATAATCAGTCTCCAAAGATGGAAGAGTCTGCGCCGAAAATTGATGATTCTACCAAGAGTAAAACTTTGGATATTGATAATTGGTCTGAGCAAATTGAAACAGAAAATCTGTTAGATTTAAAAATGTTAGGGGAGATGCGCCGCAAACTATCAAGTGGGCAAATCAAAGGAATTATAGAGTTATATTTACAGGAATTGCCCAGCTATTTGTCAAAATTAGAACGCGCTATGATTTCCAAAAACAGTGAAAATTTGTATTTAGCCGCTCACAAATTTAAAGGGGCAAGTACCATTTTAGGAGCGCAACGCATTGTCGCTTTATGCCAGCTTTTATGTTCTTTTGGACGAGAAGAAAAGCTTGATAAAGCAACAGAAGCATTGGCTCGTCTCAAAACAGAATTGGTAGCCCTCAAACGCGCTTTGGAAGAGCAAATGTTGGAAATAAACAAATAAGGTTTCTTAAACCCATTTATTCATGGGTTGGCATTTAGCCACTAACTCGCCTTCAAGCCCCAATATTTCATCAAAGAGCGTTAAAATATGTTGATTGGGAAGCGCTTGGGGGCGTATTGATAGCACCAATTTTAGCGCCTCATTAGGCGTGAATCCGTGTTGACAGAGAACGCCAAGTGCAACTGCCGTTGATCGCGAAATACCGGCATGACAGTGAACCAGTAATCTGTCAGTAGAGTTTAATACAGTTGTAAATTCCAAGAGATCTTGGATTTGTTCAGCTGTGACAAATTTTGCATTAGGATAATATTCACACCAAAAAGAATTTGGGGTTATATCATCAAAATAATAACGTCGTAGGTTTCGCTCTGCGCTGATGATGGGGAGTTTTATAAAATCGTAGTCTTTAATATCAGGATCAAGCAAGCTAATCATGTGCGTAGCCCACTGTACTGATAAGTGTCTTGCCTCTTTTAGGTTGGATATTTTTAGTTCAAACATAGTATAAAAAATCTCATAATCTGTGCGCTCGTCCAAGGTAACAGAGCAGATATACTCCAAACGTTCAAGTTTTCGGATTATTAAAATAACTGAAATTTTAGG
>CAYFOB010000414.1:0-4363 GCA_964344525.1 uncultured Thiomargarita sp. | reverse complement strand
TCAACCAAGCAACGGGGGTGAGCTTGGAAAAAATTGGCTATTTGAGAGAAATTAAGAAGTTGTAAAATGTCTTTACATCACTGGTTCTTGTTTCCAGGCGCCTTTGTTATCACCGGGCTTCGGCACTGTTCACATAGGGCGCTAAAAATCACGCAAAGCGGCCGCGAAGCACTCCAAAACTTAAAATCATTGGAGTGCTTCGCGGCGGCTTTGCGATTTAGACAGCACAATTTTGGTTTATCCCTGCTTATACCAAATCTTTGTAGCTAACCCCTACCCGCCAAATGCCGAAACGTTGAATAAACCTCTCTCGGAGTAGAGGCTGCCGCAAAATATTTAGGCATAATTGTTTCTAGCGTATGTGGGGTAATGCCCAATTGTGGCAAATGATTGTTATCGCCACAGACGCTATCAACTTGTGATGAGAGATAGTTATCGACAGAATAGGGTTTACCTGGCACTTTGTCCATTATACGCGCCACTAACTTGGAAGCTGTGTCCTTCAAAGGCATGATGTAGCGTTTGACTCCTAGCATTTTGGCAGTATAGGCTACCAAGTCTCGCAGAGAATAAACTTTGGGTCCACATAAATTATAACGCTGTCCATAGTGTTCAGGTTTGTCCAGTACTTGCACGATTGCATCAACAACATCATTAATCCACACTGGGGCAAACTTGGCATGTCCAGAAGGTAACATAAATAATGGTGATGGAACGCGCAATAACGTTGCAAAACGGTTAAAAAAAGAATCATCCTCTCCAAAAATCACCGAGGCTCTAAAACTGGTGACATGTAAATCTTCAGCAGCATGAACTAAATCTTCCGCCTCTCCTTTGGAGCGCAAATAATGACTTTTTCCGTTTTTGGCATCAGCATTTAAAGCACTCATGTGCAATAAACGTCTGATGTGATTGGCTTGACAAGCAGCAACCACTTTTTCCGACAACTCGACATGCGCTTTACGAAAACCAGTGCCGTCATTACCTGTTTCATTAAGAATGCCAACTAAATTAATCACAGCATCACAGCCGGCGAGTTGCTCATTCAATTGTTCTTGATCATAAATATCTGTCGATACCAGCTCCAAAGTGGGTAATACCAGCAATTCACGATGTTGCTCACGTCGCCGCGTTAATACTCGTACCTGCCACCCCAGATTAAACAAACGATTGGCGAGATGCTTACCAACAAAGCCTGTTCCACCTAATAGACAAATTTTACGCATATTGACTCTCTACGAGATTTATGAATGATAAATGATTAATTTACCAAAAGAGACGATAAAATTAAAAGTAATGCACTCAACTGATAACTGATAACTGAAATGACTCCACAACAATTTATAGGTTATAGCGCGCTGGTAATTATTGGACTCTATTTGGCTTATGTTGTATCTACAAGTCTTATTGGGTTATTTGTGGTTTTAATCGAAATCCTATTTTATGGTATTTTGTTGGGGATAATCGTGTGGTTTTTGCATAAAAAAGGTTTTTTTGAGTTTTTGAAAAAGCGTTTTTGATATCCCTAGTTTTCGTGCCGCGCAAAGCGTTGCTTTGCGCTTAACTAATTAATCCACAATTCTCAAACGCTCAACAACGCGCCCATTTTGTAAATGCTCAGCAATGATTTCATCGATATCAGCCTGATCATTGTAAGAATACCACACCCCCTCAGGGTAGACAACGATCACAGGACCTTTTGCACAACGATCCATGCAACCTGCAGAATTAGCGCGTACTGCATTGCGTCCGATTATACCCAGCTCTTTAGTGCGTTTTTTCAAATAATCGCGCATGGCTTGTGCATTGTGATTTTGACAACAACGCTCACCTTCTACGCGTTGATTGGTGCAAAAAAATACATGGTAACGATAATAAGTATCAGTCATTGTTTTATAGCTTCGTAAATTTTCTCGTTCCCACGCGTGGGAATGCAGTGTGGGGAACCAAAAGGATAGTACGTAACAATAGTTATTGATTTGCTATAATATCAAATGATAAATGTTCAAAAAATTTTTAATAAGGTCAAAAATCATGCACACGCGTGACAATTTATTGTTTCTATTTCGGCGAACCGTTTATATACTTTGTTTATTGGGCTTTTCCCAAAGTTGCCAAAACATTTTTATTAAACCTGCAGAAACTCAACCACCCAAATCACAAACTCCCAACCAATCCTCAGAGAGAGGTTTTGATGTGGTGGCAACGTCGCCTGATGCGGCGTCAACGTCATCCAATGAGGATCAACCGGTAACAACATCATCACAATCTGAAACGGGTAGCAAACCGGCGCCCACTTCATCGCTACATCAGCACGCATTAGTTGTGGGCATAGATCGATATCAATACGCTGATGGGCGTCGTTTTACAAATCTAGCTGGGGCTGTTAATGATGCAGAGGTTTTAAGGGATGCGTTGCGTAGCACTGGGCAAGTGAATCTGCCTGATAAATGGGTATTGCTTAATGAACAAGCCACCCGAAAGGGTGTGATTGAAGCATGGCAAGAAATGGTCAAACAGGCTGAACCTGGAGATACTCTGATATTCACCTATGCAGGGCATGGTGGACAGCAACCTGATACTGCGCCTAAAGATGAAAAAGATGGGAGTGATGAAACCCTGATGCTCCATGATTTTAATCCTGGGCATGCCAGCCAAGGGCGCATCATTGATGATGAATTGTACGGCATATTTAAAGAAGCCAGTGATTACAAAATTTTATTTCTAGCAGATTCTTGTCATTCCAGTGGCATGGTGCGCGCTGTGGCGCAAACAAGAGGGTTAGCGCGTACTGGGGGATTTTGGGAAATCGTAAAGGATGCCCTCCCTGCCATACTGCTGCCAAAGCAAGGCGACACGGCTGAACCGCCCCCCAATGTCACCCTTATTACTGGGGTCAATAGTGATCATTTGCAGGTACCAGAAACGATATTAGATAATAAACCACATGGCGCTTTGAGTTGGTTTTTCGCAAAAGCCTTAAGTGGCATTGCGGATGGCAACCAAAATGGGCGTTTAGAACGCCGAGAGCTTGAAAATTTTCTAACGGAAAAAGTGAGCGTTCAAATGAGACAACGGCAAAAGCCCAAGTTGTTGCCACGCGGTGATACAAGGGCAGTGTTTGATTTGGGGCGCTCTGTATCCCCTATGCCAGTGCAAGAAATTTCTGAAATCGCTATTATCATACAAAATGGTACACCCCCCGAAGGCTTAAAGCGTGCGCGTGTTGTTGATGACTCCCAAACTGTTGATTTATTTTTTGTGGTCGATGGTCAACAAACAGAGGTTTTTAACAACACAGGCGACAAAGTCACCACCTTACAAAACAACACACTTGAAAGTTGGCAACGGTTGGTGGATAAAAAATATTTATTAAACGCCTTAGAAACGCAATTTAATATGCGCTATAACCCAATCCGCATCGCCTTGCGCGAGGGAGATAAATTGCATAAAAGAGGGGATAAATTGCATTTTAGCATTGAGCCTGGACCAAGAATTAAAGGCATTGACCTTATTTAACCTGGCAGGAAATGGGGAATTACAATTTTTATATCCCTTATCCAACTACCAAGACCCATTAATTGTGTCACAATTTCCCTACAGCCTGCCCCCTGTCAAAGTTGCGCCACCGTTTGGAGGGGATGATTTAGTCGCTGTATTGTGTACTGACCCAGTTACTGCCTTGCATACTTTACTAACAAAGAGCCAACCCAATGCCCCTGACCCTAAGAAAGTGATTAGCCAATTGCGCAAGAGTCGCTGTCAGGTGGGACAATATGCGTTTTTTAGTGGTGAATAGTTTAATTTTTCGTGCAAGTGAACACTCCAAAAAAAATACAATCTTTCGTTCCAGGTTCACTTGCACGGTTCTGGTAAAGCGGCATCAAAATCATCGGCAATTTTAAGTTTAGTTTATTAAAAACTAAAATTGCATTAGACATTATCGGAAATAAGATTTTGAACAGGCTCTAAGGAATTTGGTGGATTTCGCTGCGCAATGGAACCCTACATGGATTTTTTTTTGCGATAATGTCTATTTTTAATACTTGAATTCCTGGATAACGGCACCTATATTAATATCAGTCTAGTAAGTGCCCTCTGTGAGGGGATTTATTTTAATTTTTTTTTTACCAATAAAATCAAACAGATAGTTAAGAATTGGTGATTTTTTTTGATTAAGGTGTTGACGTAACAAATCTGACTATCGTATTATTGGACACATCGAATCGGGGTATAGCGCAGTCTGGTAGCGCACTTGGTTTGGGACCAAGGTGTCGGGGGTTCAAATCCCTCTACCCCGACCAATTTTCGATATGTGCTCGTAGCTCATATGGATAGAGCATCGGCCTTCTAAGCCGAGGGT
>CAYFOB010000413.1:0-4365 GCA_964344525.1 uncultured Thiomargarita sp. | reverse complement strand
CACCAATGCCCCAGAATTGGTCAATATGGCACCTGATAGCACCGAACAGGGTATGTTTGTGCGTTTTGAAGTGCCCCCTGAAGAAGGCTGTTTTGATCCGCAAAATAAATTATGGTGGGATCGAGAGCTGAATAAGCCCATTTCTACGCACACAGACGGCGCTGATCCCTACCTATTGGGAGAATTTGAATTAGAAGATGGCACACCTGTCAAAACCGCTTTTCAATTATTGAAAGAGCGCGTTGACGAACATACGCCAGAGTGGGCGCAAGGCATCACAGGAATTCCTGCCGACAATATTCGACGCTTGGCTTATGAGATGGGTATCACCGCCCGCGATCATAAAATTGAATTACCAATTGGATGGACAGATTGTTGGGACAACGATCACGAAACGGTGACAGGTAATCCCATCGCCTTTCATGCAATGCGCGGGCTTGCCGCTCACTCCAACGGCTTTCACACAATTCGCACTTTGGGCATTTTGATGAGCATGTTGGGTACCATTGATCGCCCCGGCGGCTATCGCCATCGTCCCCCTTTTCCACGCCCCATTCCGCCCTGCGCAAAGCCACCAAATGCGCCAGAAGCTGTGCAACCAGAACAACCGCTTGATGGCATGCCCTTGGGTTGGCCTGCGGAACCTGATGATTTATTTGTGGATGAAGACGGCAAACCTGTTCGGATTGATAAAGCATTTTCTTGGGAATATCCACTCTCTGTGCATGGCATGATGCACAATGTCATTACCAATGCATGGCGCGGAGATCCCTATTCCATTGACACTTTGATGATTTTTATGGCGAATATGGCTTGGAATTCGTCCATGAATACCAGCGAAGTTCGCAAAATGCTAACTGACAAAAATGAAAAAGGCGAATACAAAATTCCTTTTCTTGTCGTCTGCGATACATTTCAATCCGAAATGGTTGCTTTTGCTGATCTTGTGTTGCCTGATACCACTTATCTTGAACGTCATGATGTCATGTCAATGCTAGACAGACCCATTTCTGAATACGATGGACCTGTCGATTCGGTACGTATTCCCATTTTGCCACCAAAAGGAGAATGCAAACCCTTTCAAGACGTGTTAATTGAATTAGGTTCTCGGCTACAATTACCAGCCTTTGTCAACAAAGAGGGATCGCGTAAATACAAAGACTATCCCGATTTTGTCGTCAATTTTGAAGCGGGACCAGGTATCGGTTTTCTCGCAGGCTGGCGTGGAAAGGATGGTAAAAAGTTTATGCGTGGAGAACCCAATCAACGACAATGGCAAATGTACGCCCAAAACAACAGCGTTTTCCATTACGACTTACCAAAATCTTATCAATACATGCGTAACTGGAACAAAGGTTACCTACATTGGGCACGACACCACAGCCTGATTCGTTACGCGGAACCCATTCTTATCCATATCTATTCTGAAGTACTACAAAAATTCCGTTTAGCAGCACAAGGCAAATGGGATGGCAAACAACCCCCTGACCATTTACGTGATCGAGTTGAAACCTATTTTGATCCACTCCCCTTTTATTACGAACCACTAGAATCACAACTTGTGGATACACAACATTATCCGCTCAATGCACTCACGCAACGCCCAATGGCAATGTACCATTCCTGGGATTCCCAAAATGCTTGGCTGCGACAAATTCATACCTATAACCACTTATTTGTGAATCCCCAATTAGGCATTTCTAACGGATTTAGAGACGGAGACTGGGTTTGGGTGGAATCACAATATAACCGAGTACGCTGCCAATGTCGTTTCAGTGAAGCAGTAGAACCAGGTACAGTCTGGACATGGAACGCGATTGGCAAAGCCGCTGGCGCATGGGGACTTTCTCCAAATGCCAACGAATCCCAACAAGGATTTTTGCTCAACCATGTGATTTCTGAGGAATTACCGCCTCACCAACACGGTGATCATTTATCCAATTCTGATCCTGTGACAGGACAAGCGGCTTGGTACGATGTGCGAGTGCGCGTCTATAAAGTCTCAACAGACAATCCAGCCCAAACATCGCCCCAATTTAAAGCGATGAAACGTTTACCAGGCATGAAACGCCGCCGGAAAAAGTGGCAAAGTTATTTTGCGGGGATGTTTGGGAGAAAATGAAAATTACTTTTAATACGGGCACCGTCAAAATCACTTCATTAATGGGGGTTATCCTTTATTAAAAGTAATCGCTTTCCGTTATTCATGGGTTTTAGAAATCAATGCCATTAAGTTAAGAATTAGACTTTTATTTTCAACAAGATATTTTGTAGGTTGGGTTAGATTTTTTTGCGCCGCAAAAAAACGTAACCCAACTGGCACATAAGTACCCGTTCACAAGTTTTAGCACATTTTGGAGTCCAAAGCTTAGCGAAGGGCACGGGTATCCAAAGCGCTGCTTTGGACTCCAAAATACCTGAAAATTCATGGTTCAGTACTTAACATGTAACGAAAATAGAAGAAAAAGCAATTTCTGCCACAACAGCGTCACCATTTTTCAACCTTTAAACGCGCATTTCCCTGAAACATTTGCGAATACGCCTTTTTTCAACCTCATTGCTGGCATTAAAAGTCAGCGCCACTCTTAATCAGCGTTGGCAAACTCAATGGCTTCAAACGATCAATCCTGATTGTTTTGACCTCTACATCCAAATCACTTCAATCCTATCATTCACCGCTTCTCTCTTACCCACCTCATTCCAATCCTTAATTTTACCCTGACTAAAAATGATTAACCATCCTGTGTCTAAACTCAGTCGATCCAAATAATCAATCAATTGCTTTTTTCCCTCAGCAAGTGCCGTTTTTTTACTCAGCTTTAATTCAAAGGCAAAGCGTTCTCCAGCAAATTCTATACATAAATCTAAACGTCCTAAACCCGCCGCGTATTCTCGGCTAATGTGTCCCCCGCCATTGACGATGCGTTGTAACCAAGCCATAAATAATAAATGATGTGCGGCTTCTGTGTATGTGCGGCGTTTGGTTATCAGTTCGCTATGTTGCTTATAAAACTCAATATAAGTGTCCAAAAGTTTCTCAATGTCTAATTTGCCATCAGCTTTGACATACCATTGCGGATTGATACCCAGCATCTCTTGTCGAGTAGCCGTTAATTCTCTGGGGATAATTTCACGGTAAATTGGATTAGCAATTTCTAATCCGATTGTACCTTTGCGGATTAAACCTAAATCTATTAAATATTGTTGATCTTCATTGAGGAAATCTTCCTTATTATCTGCACCGACTAAAATGGATTCAATAATCCTTGCAACTCTCGGTTCCGTCAACTTATCCGCCAATTGATCTAAATGCACATCCCGCCGTTGAATTAAAATTTCGGCGGCATTATCAACATCTGCTTTTGTTACTTTCCCATCAATGGCGTGTTCATCAAAACACAATTCTCGCCCTAAGGCGTTGACTAACCAAGGTTGTCCTTGAGTCAAGTAATAAATTTTTTGTATTGCTTGATGGGTAAAACTTTGCCCTGTTTCTGTGGTATGTTGGGCGTATAAATCTTTAATTTCTTCATAAGTGAAATTATTCAGTAGAATGGACTTTTCTTTAATGTTAAATGCAGAGCCACCCACAATATGACGCTTTAAGTCATCAGAGTAAATCCGATAGTCACGAATATCGCGTAATCCTATTAAACATAAAGCATGAGGGAAAGCCTTGGGACGTTTGTTATAACCAGAGCGTAGTTGACGCAAAACTGAAAGTAGTCCATCTCCAATCAAGGCATCTACTTCATCCATTAAGATGACAAGTGGTTTGGGTAATTCCATACACCAACGGGCTAAAAATGTAGAAAAACTATTAACACTATTTTCCAAAGTGCGAGGGGAAGGTTGAATTTCTTTTGGCAAGTAAATTTCAGCATTTAGCTGGATTTCATTCAGAATTGTCTGATTTACTTCAGCAATTTTATTACGCCATGGTTGAGCCGCTTCGATATTGACATATAGGGCAATATACTTTCCCTCCTCATTCAAATGCTTCATTAATTGCAACATTAAGGTGGTTTTACCGGTTTGACGAGGGGCATGTAATATGAAATAGCGTTCTGCATCAATTAATTTTTTGAAATTGCCGAATTCTGGGGGAATCATATAATGCTTGCCTGGTACACAGGGTCCAGCTGTGTTAAATATTTTCATTGTTCTTTCCTCTAAAATAAGTGTATATTTCTGCAACACTAACTACAAGGATTACTTTTAAAAAAGGATAAGTCTTGCGCCACCTCATCGGTGGGGTTTATCCCATTCAGCAAACCCCACACTTTTTCTCCCTTTCCCCACTCATTAGGCCAATGCCATTAAGTTAAGAATTAGACTTTTATTTTCAACAAGATATTTTGTAGG
>CAYFOB010000412.1:0-4385 GCA_964344525.1 uncultured Thiomargarita sp. | reverse complement strand
TAAAATTTGTTCATACACTTGCCACTTGGTTGGTGGTTTGCCACTGACTTGTGAGCCATTTTTAGGTATTAATAAGGTGAATCATTATTTTTGAATCAAGCCGCCAATAGGTGGCAATTTTTTAAGTTTTACCACATTTTTCGCCTTAAGTTGATGGCAGTGATTCAACTACCTCAGTGCCGCTTACTGAATCCTGATATAAAATATTTTGTACAGTCAAACAAATTTGAAAGATCGTAGCCACCTTCTAACACCAATAGAATTATAGCATCAATTTTTGCTAAACTCTGTGCGATGACTGCATAGTCTCTTGGTTCAAGATAAATATATTCATCTTGAATATAATCAGTCCCAAGGGTATCAAAACCAAGAGAAACCACAAGATAGTCGAACTTCCCTTTTATTATTTTGGAAGTTAAAGTTTCAAGGAAATGAACGTATGAGTCCCCTTTTATTCCAGTAGGGAAAATAACTAATTCTGAATGCACAGTTGGTAGAACTACATTTGCGTCAAAGTATGGGTAGTTTTTCCATGGGTCAGCGTGTAACGAAAAATAGGGAATATCTGAATGTGCGAACTCAAGACTACCATCTCCGATATGGTAGTCAATATCAAGCACAGCACATCTGCCTTTTTGTGCTAGAACTTTTGCAGCGAGGTATGCATTGTTGAAAAAACAGTAGCCTCCATAGCGACGTGGACCTGCATGATGTCCCGGTGGACGACACAATGCAAAAGCATCTTGCCCCCATTCTATGATATATTTTGCGGCTTCTTCTACCGCCGCTGCTGAATTCAATGCGGCCTTGATACTTTCCGTTCCAATTGGCGTACCTACTTCTTGGCAGTACATTCCACCACGAAATGGTAGAGGAGATTTTAAAAGATCATTTCTAAAAATAGCCGGTATGTACTCATGTTCAGGCTCAATAGTTTCACTGATAGCTAAAAGAAAATCAACATAATCTTTATCATGTAGGTTGTACACTGCTTCAAAGGCGAGCCTATTGACCTCAACTAAATCAACAGTTGATGCCGCTTGGATTCCTTTTAGAATTTTATCAATTCGTTTAGGTGTTTCTAGGTGATCAAATGGAGGTAGTCCGTCAGAGTAATCTTTCTGCGGATGATGTTTAAAGTGTTGAATTGGCAAAAATACTTTCATTTTTAATGGTAATCAACCTGTGTTTGACTGCCAGCTTGTGATTTATGGTCAAAACCACGTGATTTTCCCCAAAAAGATATTGCTTTTTGTATAAGTTTTGCTGCTGTAATCTCAGAAACATGAGAAGGTTCAGGCACCAATTCAACAATATCCATGCCATGCAAGTCAATATTTTTATTAAAAAACAATGCTTCTAACACCTCCACTACTTGATACCAATCAACCCCCCCCGGTTGTGGTGTACCCACACCCACGACAAGTGCAGGATTAAACACATCCATATCAATGGATAACCAAACTTGGCCTTTCAAACTCTTGAGCTGTTCCAGAAAATGTTTCCAATGCTCAGGCTGACGCAGTGTTCGATCCATAAATAGTGTTATCTTTTTTTCAGAAACAATACGTTCTGCCTCATCTTCAAACAGGGAACGAATACCCGCCATTATTATAGAATGACCCTGCTTTATAATTCGATAGGCAGGACAAGCATGATTATATTCGGAGCCCTGATAACTTTTTCTAAAATCGGCATGGGCATCTAGGTAGACAACACAACCTTGCTGAGGCATACGTCCTTTAATCAGTGTGGGCGTAATGGAATGTTCGCCACCAAGCGCAATTAATAAATTATTCTTTGGTAATTCAGCAGAAACTTTTTCAAGTGTGGCATGAAATGTTGCTTCATTTTCTGCTATCTCTGGTATGACACACACTTTCATGTATTTCATGGGAGACCAAGCAACATCCTCTTCATAATATTCAATTTGTTCAGTTGCTTTGAGAATCGCTTCTGGTGCAGATGCTGTTCCATGCTTGTAGCACACTGTCTTTTCCCATGGAACAGGTAATATCAAAATATCGGCTTCCTCAACAGGAGAATTGGGTAAGAATTGAAAAAACATCTTGGTAACTTTTATGTTTTATCTTTCCTGATTATCAGAAACATAACGACTAAAATGACAAGAGAGATAATTCCAGTTATGGTTAACGGTATTTTTCCACTGAAATGCAGTCCGGCTTGTTCAGCAATGTTGAAAAAGCTATCAACCGCTGACACAGAAAATAATAGCGATACACCTGAAACAACGAGATTCAGCCTTTTCGACATGTATTCTTGTATTTTATCGTAATTAAGGGTTATCTCTCTTGTTGTTTGTTCATAAGTTATGTTGATCCTTTCAAAGAATATTTTTGAAGTTCTTCTTGAGCCAAGGAAGCACCTTCAAAGAATTCTTCATTTTGGGTGAATTTGAGGTAAGGCTCTATTCTTTGAGACACTATCGAATTTTTGATGTTATACTATTGGAAAGAATAAAAGCAGTTGCCAATGTTTCTGCTCCAGTTGCTTCGATCTTTACCTTCATCTTCTCAATTTTGTCAGAAAAATGTGAAATTAAGTGACGAAAACTTACATCTAATGTGATATCTGAAGCCACAATAAAGCCCCATAAATGATAAAAACTGGGTACAATTATACCATAACTTGCAACACTCTTAAAACAATCTTGGAGGGTTTTACGAATTCGGTTATGTCCATCCAGATCATGTGGTACCATTGGCCCCCCCTGAGTAGCCAATATACTATCTTCTGCCATGTGTGCTTTCAACAAAGAATAAAACGTTTTCCCATACAAAGCCGCAACTGGGGAATTCCAATCATGGACATCCACTAAATCCCCAATAACAACATCGAAGTGCTGATCGTGCGTCTCAAGATAAGCCTTGATGTCACAGTAAACGACCTCAAGACGAGGATCTGAAAAAGCATCTTTACCCCAATTAGGAATCAATTTCTTGCAAAGTTCTACAAATTCCTTGTCAATATCAACCATAACAACTTTTTCCACATTGGGATGGCGGAGAACTTCCCTAGCAGTTGCACCTTCACCCCCTCCCATTATCAACACATGTTTGGGATTATTGTGTAACAACACAGCAGGATGAACTAAAGCTTCATGATATGTTGCTTCATCCGATTCACAGGATTGAATATCTCCATCCAGGGCGATACAAACTCCATGCATTTTAGAAGAAAAAAAGAGAAATTCTTGAAAATCGGTTTTGCCTTGAGCTAATACTTTGTCAATTTCTCTACTGACGCTATCAGAAACATTAGCAAATTGCGTGTATTTCAACATATTTTTTTCCTTCTAAAAATGGCATATTAATATTTATTGTAAAGTCAGTCGTACTGTTGGCGTTGGGGCTAAAAAATGTGAATTTACTTTTTTTGAACTACTTAGGGACTTTGTAGAAAATAACTTACGCATTATCAACAAATACTATTTCTTTAAGAAATAGTATTTGTAAAAACCTTTTTTTTAGGACATGTATTTTATTTACGGCTTTGTCCCTTATTAAATATACACTAAAAAGAACTTCCCTGTGATTGAATAACTGATGTTACGCACTCTCGTTCCCAAACTCTGTTTGGGAACGAGGATGCGTAACCTCAGTGAATAATAAAATAATTTATATTATTCAATGTGTTAAAATAAAAATACCAATTTTAATTGCCATTTTTATGTTCCTTTTTAAGGCCAAGAAATCAACTTCACCTGTTTAGGTATTAAGGCAATTTGCTCATTGACACGATTATCATTTTTGCTAAGATGATAACCATCAAGAAAGATACGCTCAATCATTTGAGTCAGATCATTTCCCTGTATATGGTTTATACCTTCATGGGCATTAATTGTCATTAGGTGCATCATAACAGAACCGGGTTCACCGAATTTAGGTACCTTGTAATCCAAAGTAAGTTTTCTAAAACCTAATTTGCCATAAAAAATAGCTTGCCGATTCTCTGCTTCAATAAGCAACCAATCTATGTTTGTTTCATTTTTGAAGCGGGGTGTCGCATCTTTGCACATGAAAGTACCATAACCTTTCCCACGTTCGCTTTGTGTTACAGCCAAAAAGGAAAACAAGACATAGTTAACTTCTGCAACTAAATCCAAGATATAAAACCCCACAACCTTTTCCTGCGTTCCAATTCCTGCAAATAAAAGATATCGTCCTTGTTGAACACGTTTTGTGATGATGTCCTCAGGCTCGCGTTCCCAATCTGGAAATGATTCTCGGTAAATTTCAATACAGGATCGCCAATAAACAGAATCTGTTAAAGTAACTCGTTCTATCTTCAATTCACACATTTTTTTCTTTAATTAACTGATGTTACGCATACTCGTTCCCAACCTCTGGTTGGGAATGCCTGTG
>CAYFOB010000411.1:0-4386 GCA_964344525.1 uncultured Thiomargarita sp. | reverse complement strand
TTTTCTGAAAAGGTAAAGAGTCTTCTCTCATTTTTTTCCAAAACAGCCTCTAACAGTTTAGAGCCCGTATCTAGCAGTAAAGTTTTTTTAGAATGGTTTAAAACGATGGAAATTGCTTCCATCCAAAAGAAAATAGATACCACCCGCGTAGCCGTTGTCAAAAAAGCCATTGTTAATTGTATCCCAGATTTAGAAACTGTTTTTTTTGATGTCATAGAAGATGCTTTAGTCAGCGTCAAAAAAGAAAACGATAACACTTTTAGCCTTCATTATGACTTATTAAGCGATGGCTTTAAAAATATGATAGGCATGGTTGCTGATATTGCCTACCGCTGCGTGACGCTCAATCCTCATCTTAACGAACAAGCGATTGAAAAAACACATGGAATTGTCTTAATTGATGAAATTGACCTTCATCTTCATCCTAAATGGCAAAAAAGAGTTGTCAATGACTTAAAAAAAATTTTTCCTTGTATTCAATTTATCGCATCCACCCATTCACCTTTTATTGTACAATCGTTGCAAAGCGATGAAGTGATCAATCTTGATAAGGCAACTGATAGCGACTTTTTTAGAAAAAGCATTGAAGAAATCGCAGAAACCGACATGGGCGTTCCCGATGTGGAAAGAAGTCAGCGTTTCAAAGACATGATGAATGTTGCAGAACAATATTACAAGCTATTGGATGAAGGCAAAAACAATGATGATGATGTTCAAGTTCAAAGAATTAAAAAAGAATTAGACCAATTGTTAATGCGATATAGTGAAGACCCAGCTTATACCACCTTTTTGTAGCGCGTAGGTTGGGTTTATGTACATTAATTTTATGCGTTTAAATTTCTAACGAGGTACAATATGGCACAAAAAAAGGTGAATTTAAGCGAAGATGTTGAAGTCACCAGCAGTTCTCCAAATGATAAACGTCTTAAAAAAAATTGGGGTTCTATTACCGCTTATCCACACGAATATTTGATTCATTTTCGCAAGGGGCGGCTTAACGAAAAAAATAGTGGGCAAGGGGCGAGTTGCTTTAAATGGCCCCGTGATACTGTGTTTATCATTCCCACTAGTCTCAAAGAAATTGTGTTTCAAGCCAACCAACTTTCTGCAGATAATGTCGATATTCGCTTGCGAGGTATGGCCATTTACCGTATCAATAATCCGCTGCAAATTTATACAATGCTAAATTTCTCAAACCGTCAGCTGGCTGAAGAGAAATTGGCAAGAATGATTGGCGATTTGTGCCGTTCCACTTCCAAATGGCTGGTTGCCAACATGGGAGTGGAAGAATGTATGCGTAAACGAAAGGAAGACATTGCTGAAATGTTGAAAAAGGAAGTTTCCCTCATTGTGGCGGATGATAAAAAAGGATGGGGCGTGGAAATCGTCACGATTGATATTCAGGATGTATACATCCAGGATATCGAAATATTTGATGCGATGCAGATGCAATTTAAGACGGACAAAATTCGTGAATCTCAGTTAACTAGAGATGAAAACAAATATGGAAGTTAAAAAATTGGCAAAAGCACGAGAAATTGGAGAACATCGTAAGAATAATGAGTTGGAAGAAACCAGGATTCAAGCTGAAATACAAAACGAACAAATGGAGATAAAAAAGAATCAGGAGGTCAAAAAGCTAGAACAGGAGCGGGAGTTGGCGGAACATCGCAAAAATAAGGAATTGGCAGACACTCGAATTCAAGCTGAAATCCAAAGCGAGCAAATTCGGTTGAATAAAGAACATGATGAACAGCAGTTTGCCTTGGATCACTATCGAGTCGAACAACAGGAGGGGATAAACCAATACAAACTAGAACAGGAACTTGAAAGAGAACGGCAAAAAATGTTGTTGAAGGCAGAAACTGCGCAACAAGAAATGGATATCAAAAAGGCGAATATCCAGATAGAAAACGAAGCCTTACAACAGAGAATTGAAGCAGAAAATCTTGCAACGCCTGTGAGTTTGGAAAAGAATTTTATTGAAAAAGCCTTGCCAGATATAGCTAATACCTTGGGTAAGAATATGAACAATTCTCGCTTTAATGTCATTCAGCAAGATGGAAACGGTGGTACGCCTTTTAAGTTTGTGCTTATGGAATTGATGGATATTCTTGGAGATAGGATGAATAGTTTGAAAAGTTCAAAGGAAAAGTCTAAAAAATAGCTCATGTAGGGTGGAATTGCGTAGCAATTCCACCCTACATACTTCTCTTGGGCAAAAGCCCAATGCTATGCGTTTGTTAACATTGTTTGCAATTGATTTTGCTTTAAAACCTTTTCAAATTCTTGTGTTGTTAAGGCGGTTTCTTGTTGTTTCCCTCCTGGCATATTGATTGGTATAATGCCAGCTTGGTTCAAATGAATCCAAATATTCATCCAAACCTTTTTTAAAACCTGAAATTTGTCTTGATAATTTTCGGTTTTAAAAAATATCACATAGTTTGATACCCAATCGTTGACATTTTCAGCTTGGATGCTTTCGATCCAAATGCCGGGTTTGAAATCTTTTACCACGCCTTGTTCTATAGAAAACATGGCGTTTAAAAGAATTTCTTCCACTTTTCTGGGATCATGCTTTGAATCAATAGGTACCCGACACAATAACCAATATTGTTCATCTGGATAGCTAAAGTTATGGATGTCTGAGTTTGAGACTGTGCTATTGGGAATATTTAGGATATAGCCTCTTCTGGTTTCAATTTGAGTGACTCGCCAATTCATATTAACAACTTTGCCCTCATCAAAATTGCCTATCTTGACCCAGTCGCCAATACGAAGTGAACGTTCCAAATTCAGTGCAATGCCTGAAAAAACATGTGACAGGTTCATTTGAACGGCTAAACCGATAATCATAGCAACCACACCAGAAGTTGCCAATAGGCTGGTGATGGGTCTCTCAAAGACGAAGGCAATAATGCCAAATAACATGAAAATATAAATAACCAAAGCGGTTACAAAACGCATCAGGTTCGGAATTTTGCGTTCTGTTTTTTCCTCTAAAGGTAACCAAACAAAACGTTCTATCGCAGTATTGATGAAAATCGCAGGTATGATCCACCACAAGACTTTAAATGTTATGACAATGAATTCTATTGGAATATTGGGAATAGGTTGTTCTATCATCCAGCGTATAATAAACATTTCAGTTGATAGTAGTAAAAGAAACGCAAAAATGATTTGAAAAAACCACATATATTTTAAGCGTTTAATTTTCTTATCAGTATAACTTGCCAAAAGCAGTAATAATGTCATCACTGCACTGAAAATAAAAAAGATAATCACCAATTCAAAAGGAATTAACCTGTGATAAGCATAAGCATTATTTCCTATCAGGATATCAGTATTGAATGTGGAATATTCGACAGTGTTTCCAGAAACGATATATTTAGGATTACCTAACAACTTTTCTTTGATTATTCCCTGAAAAAACTCTATTTCTTTAATAGTCCAATTTTCTAAGAAACTGATTGCTTGAAAGTCTTTATCCACTAAGGACGTTTTTTTCGTCAATTCCATGCCCAAAATATCTGTGACGTAAAGAAGATGTTTCCTATCTAGCTCACGATGACGAAAATTCATGCTGAGTTTATTTTGGATTAAAGAAGAATTGTTGGGATTAACCTGAAAATGACCTTTAACTCTATAAAGTTGGTAGTTTCTTCCGCCCACGGTTTCATTAATGATCGCAGTCCCTAATTTAATCGGTTCTACTGCATTAATAAATTCAATGTTTTGCGGATTAAATTCTCCTTTAAATCGAAACCAAAGATAAAAATCTAAGGTATAAGTAACCGTTTTTGGATCAAAATGGGTAATACTATTTAATTGTATGCCCGTATAAACAACATCCGTTTTATGAAGATATTGGTTATCAATCAAAAAAATACGTCCTTTTTGAAGGGCAGAATCAAGTTGTTCCATTTGATCAGGTAAATGAGACATGACTTGTAGTTGGTTGAGGGCAGAAATCAAGTGATTTTTTTTATAAATGCCCATTGAGACCAATTTTAAAGGATCACCATTTTCATCAAAATAGTTTAGCCCTGTATTTCCTTGCACAGCGTGTTCAGGGGTCTTAAATTCATTAGAAAGAATATCCCTGATTTTTTGTCTATCTGTTGACAAATTTTTTTGTTTGCCTTTAATCTCCCCTTGTTTCATCGCCTGAACCAACATCATAGCGGCATCTGCGGCATAAAATGCATGCCATGAGGGAATCTCATGATATTCTTTTTGATAGAGCGTGTTAAAAGTATGTGCTTGCTTATTCGCTGTATCCAGAATAAAAGGCGTTGAAACGTAAATATCATTTGTGTAATAACCAGGCGTCAGAGGCTGTTTTGGAAAAAATGAAAAGTCTTTTTCAGAAAACGAGAAAGATTC
>CAYFOB010000410.1:0-4394 GCA_964344525.1 uncultured Thiomargarita sp. | reverse complement strand
TGATTTATGTGATTGATATGATTATTATGAGGGGGCTAATGCGGATTTTTTCCTCCTTTAAATCAATCACATAAATCATAAGAATCACAGTTCAAAAGTTGTATTAAGTCAATTAGGGCATTATTGCACATTTGCCCAAAATTTTGTTTATAATGATAGCAGGCTATACGTTAGGCTTAAACCTCATGTAAGGTCCATTCAAATCAACACAGGAACTCAATTTATGCAACCAATACGATATTTTTGCTGGGCAATTGCCAGTGTTTTCTTAATGTCAACCCACATTGCTTGGGCTCAACAGGATAACACGCCATTTGGACAAATCCCTTTGCTGGTCAAGGGTAACACGGCATTCGCACTTGATCTCTATGCACAACTGACAAAAGAAAAGAGTGGCAATCTTTTTTTATCCCCCTACAGTATCTCAACTGCACTCGCAATGACTTATGCTGGCGCTAAAGGAAAAACAGCAAAACAAATGTCTAAGGTTTTACATTTTCCGAAAAACCAAGACGCGCTTCATCCCCCCTTTTATTTTTTGCAGAAGCAAATTAACGAGATTCAAAGAAATATTGAGATAGCCATTGCTAATGGACTCTGGAGCCAGAAAGGATTACCCCTCCAGCCATATTTTAAGGAGTCATTAACAAATTATTACGGTGCGGCACCTTCAGTTGTTGATTTCAAAAAAGAGGCCGAAAAAATCCGCAAGGACATCAACGAGTGGGTAGCAGAAAAAACGCGTGATAAAATTGAAAACCTCATAAAACAAGGTGTCCTCAATAATTTGACTCGCCTCGTTCTTGTCAATGCCATTTACTTTAAAGGGGATTGGGCTTATCCATTTAAGCCACGTCACACAAAAAACGCGCCTTTTAGGGTGAGTGATAACAAGTCAGTTGATGTGCCAATGATGAATCAGGATAATTATTTTTATTACATGGCAAACCGTGATCTTCAGGTACTTGAACTCCCCTATGTGGGCAACGATGATGCGCACTTTGGTAACAGTGTCTCTATGATTGTTTTACTGCCGAAAAAACAGGAGGGGTTGAGTCAACTGGAAAAATCACTGAATACCAAACGACTTAATCAATGGTTGGATAAGTTACGGTGGCAAAAAGTCAAGGTTTTCCTCCCAAAGTTCAAGATAAACACTGGGTTTGAATTATCCAAAACGCTGGCTCAGATGGGTATGCCCAATGCATTCAATATGCCTGTTGATTTTTCAGGCATAGATGGAACGAAAGAACTGTCCATCAGCTCAGTAGTCCATCAAGCCTTTGTGGAAGTGAATGAAAAAGGAACTGAGGCTGCTGCGGCAACGGCGGTTATTATCACCACCAGAAGCATGCAACCCCCTCCTCCTGTATTTCGTGCGGATCATCCTTTTATATTTTTGATTCGCCACAAATCTTCTGGGAGCATTTTGTTTATGGGGCGAGTCCTTAATCCGGAAAAAGGTTAGAGAATAACTACAAGGATTACTTAAAACCCGAATAACTACAAGGATTACTTTTAAAAAAGGATAAGTCAAAACCTAAAATCTAGTGGTTTATCCTTTTTTAAAAGTAATCCTTGTAGTTATTCTAAAGAGTGTAGCTATGGGCAATTCATTACGAGATCAACTTCTAAAAAAAGGTCTGGTTTCCAAAGAACAGGCTAAAAAAGTCGAACAGCAAGCGAATTCAAAAACTTACCAGCAACAGAAAAAGAAAAAGAAAAAACGAGGAAAGATTGAGGTAGATACTAAGTCAGCAGCTTATTTAGCAGCTAAAGCAGAAGAAGAAGAAAAGCAGCGGGCTAAAGAATTGAATCGTCAAAAAGAGCTTGAGCGTCAACAAAAAGCGTTACAAGCGCAAGTGCGTGATTTCATTCAACGCCATCAAGTCAACGATCCTGATGCGGAGATTACTTACAACTTTGTCGACGGCAAATTGGTTAAACAAATTTATGTCAATAGCAAACAACAAGAGCAACTTGCTAAGGGAAATTTGGCAATCACGGTTTTGGATGAAACTTACTACCTTGTACCAGCTTCCATCGCAGAAAAAATTCTTGAGCGTGTACCTCAAGTGGTGGTTTATCTCAACAAAAATGAGGAAAAAGCAACCAATGTAGATGATCCATACGCGGATTATCCGGTGCCAGATGATTTAATGTGGTAAAAAAAAAGGGGAAAGTTTTTCCCCTTTTTTCCATTCGCTACAACTTTTTTGGGCGTTTTTCTCAATTCTTAACTTCTCCCTTTTGTATCTTATGTGCACGCCAAAATTGTTCAGCGAAAGCAACAATGGGATGTACCGGTGCTTTGGGTTGTGTACGTAGCGTCAACCCAGCTTGTTGGGGTGTGTGATCACCTTTACGATTATTGCACATCTCACAGGCTGCCACGATGTTATCCCAAGTATGTGTCCCACCTTTAGAAACGGGAATCACATGATCAAGCGTTAAGTGTTTTGTGTTACCACAATATTGGCAAGTGTGCTTATCACGCCGTAAAACTTCCCGCCGATTCACAGCAGGCACTTTCCAGATTCTCTCCTTATGATCAACCGTCAAGCGAATATGTTGGGGTACAAGGAGTACCAACGTCGGTGAACGTATTGCGATGTTTTTACCACCGTCACCTAAATCCAGCGGCTCTGCTTTCCCCGTCACAAGGAGAATAATCGCTCGCTTGATGTTTATTTGATTGATTGGCAGATAATTTTTGGAAAAGACTGCCACAGTTTGCCTTGGTATTTGATTTGCACTTGTTATCACAATTTCTTTCCTTTGTGTGTGCAAAATGAGACTATTCAGTTATCAGTTATCAGTTATCAGCTTCATTGCATTACAACAAGAAAAACTTGGATATCCGTTTTTTGTTGTTTTGATAGGACTAATCTGTTAAAAGTATCTGACGAAAGCCCAAAAATTATTGCACCATGGTTATAGATATTAACCTGCTTAATTATAATATAATTTTTCAAATAAATCTGTTGGTTTGAAGTACTTCACTAATTAATAATAACTGATAACTGATAACTGCTATGAAAAAAATCCTCCTAATCCTTTTACCTTTGCTAATTTTAGCGATTGGTTTTGGGGGCTTTAGCTACATGCAACAAACCAAGCCAAAAACTGAACCGGTTAAAATTGAAGAGCAGATATGGATGGTGAAAACCGAACCGGTGATACCAAGCACCTTGTCACCAACGGTGACTTTGTATGGACGAGTAGAATCGCCACGCGCTGCAACATTACGCACGCCAACCCAATCACTCAACATTAATGCTCAAATCATCAATGTGGCAGTACTTGAAGGAGAAAAGGTTAAAAAAGGAGAGGTTTTGATACGCTTAGAAGACAGTGAAAGTCGTCTAAACCTGAAACAACATCAAGCCGATATTGCAGACATTGAGGCGCAGATTAAGCTTGAAAAACAGCGTCATGCCAATAATCTCATCGCCATCACCCATGAAAAAACCTTGCTGAAATTGATGAAAACCTCTGTTGAACGTTTGCGTAAACTGAAAAAACAAAGGCTGAGCTCACAATCGTCTTTAGAAGAAGCGCAACAAGGGGTAGAACGGCAAATGTTAGCAGTCATTAATCAGCGCTTAGATATAAAAAACCATAGCACCCGTTTAGCACAATTGCGAGCAAAACAGGCACGCGCCTTAGCGCAACGCGATCTTGCCCGTTTAGAATTGGCACATACCAAAATAACAGCACCCTTTAGCGGTATTATTGCAAACGTTGCGGTTGCTGTTGGAGATCGGGTGCGTAGTGGGGATATTTTATTGTCCATGTATGACAACACTGCTTTAGAAGTACGAGCGCAAATTCCCAATCGTTATCAAAGCACAGTGCTGGATGCCTTAGCAGCAGGACATCAATTACAAGCACAAGTACATAAAAAATCCATACTTTTGCAAATTGATAGAGTTTCTGGACAAATCAATCCAGACAGCGGTGGCATTGATGGCTTATTTAGTGTCAAAAAAGGAAGCAACTTATTACGTTTAGGAGAATTTCTCACCCTTTCATTAATTTTACCTCAACAAGCGAATGTCGTTGCACTACCGTTTGAAGCTGTTTATGGCATCAATCGCATTTATAGGCTTATAGACGGGCGCATGAGGGGAACAATGATTGAAAGAATTGGAGAACAAGTCACACCGACGGGCAAATCACAAATATTAGTCCGCAGCCCTGAATTACAAAAAGGTGAAACGGTGATAGTCACACAACTACCAAATGCGATGGATGGGTTGAAAGTTCAGGTGAAGTGATAAGACTTGTCCCTAAATAATTTTGAACTGTGATTCTTATGATTTTTGTGAGTATCAACCCCCTCATAATAATCATATCAATCACATAAATCACAGTTCAAACCACCAATAGCT
>CAYFOB010000409.1:0-4411 GCA_964344525.1 uncultured Thiomargarita sp. | reverse complement strand
TCTTTCTCGTTTTCTGAAAAAGACTTTTCATTTTTTCCAAAACAGCCTCTAAAATTTTGCAGAAATTCTTCATGTATCTCTTTATTTATGTTTTTAGCTGGTAATTTAATACTGAGAATTCCTCGTAGCTCACCGACGTTATAATTATATGCAGTATTGTATAATTTTTGTATTGTGGGTGGCGCAATTTCCTTTTTTCCATGACATTTTAAACAATAGGATTCTACCCAAATAGGTCGAGCATAGTGATAAAAAGGTTCTCCTTGGTCATTTTTAAAGGAAATAAAGCGAGTAGATATTTCTTTATTTTCACGGAAAAATTTTATGGCTGCCATTTCAATATCATCAGCTTTTTGGTTAAGATTACGTGGTCGATCTGATACATTATTGAATGTTAAACCAGAATCATGCCAATTGAGAAAATCTTTTGAAATTTTATTCAAGGCATGTGCTGGTAAAAATCCAATCGTTTTTTCAGTGAGAGGTATACCACTTTCTAGAAATTGATGATGATAAACACGCCGTGTTGACATCAAAATACCACGCACAATTTCTGCCGTATTTTTGAGTTCATTAATAACATGTGCCTGTGTGCGCTTGTAAGAGAGAATTTCAAATACGGTAAAAGCAATAAATAGGACAAAACCAATCGTTAAAAGTAAACGTCGTTGTAAATTCATAATACTTTACCTTTCTCGGGCCTTTAATGACTCTGTTAATTTAGGAAACAAAGTTAATGTGTTTTCAATTTCTCTTATGTTAATGGCTTGGGTAAATTCACTTAATTTTTTACTATAACAGATCAAACCTGAGATATGATACTTTTCGCCTAAACGCCTGATGCAGTTAGCAAAGGCTTCGATTTCATCTATTTCTAAAATACCCTGATGAAGTTCTTCCCATTTTGGCCTGTAAATTTTCTCTAGCGTTTCTATCAGTTCAGGAAGTTTAGCCTTATCAGAAAAAGTGAGATTGGTCAGGGTGTCAATCTCTTCCTTTTCTGTATTCACAGGCAAAATTGTGTACGTTAAGTAATGTGATAATTCACGAAAAAGCGTTGGCATATTCACAGGTTTGGGCAAAAATCCGTCAAACTCAAACGCTTTTGAGGATGATTTCAGTACATTGGCTGTTAAAGCGATCACAGGTATATTTTGGGTACTTGGATTCTGTTTCAACAATTTGGTCGCCTCATAGCCATCCATGACTGGCATTATCAAATCCATTAAAATCATAGCAGGCTGATATTTTTGTGCCAAAAGTACACCTTTTTGTCCATTATCTGCTTCGATGACTTCCAAATTCACTCCCAATAAGCATTCCCTGATAAAATCACGATTGGACTCTATATCATCCACAAGTAATATTCTGGCCGGTTCAAAATAAATTGCTTCACTATCAAAGGTCTCATCCGTTTTCGCCACAACAGCTACGTCAGAAACCTTCACATCCCGCAAGGTGATTTCAAAAACACTTCCCACATCAATTTGACTCTGAATGGAAATTTGCCCCTTCATCATTTCAATCAATCGTTTGCTGATGGCGAGTCCGAGTCCAGTACCACCATATTTTCGAGTACTTTGACCATCCATTTGTTGAAAAGACTCAAAAATCTTGTCTTTTTGGGCTAATGGAATACCAATGCCAGTATCCTCCACTTTGATGATTAAATCAATGGTGTTATCGGCGTGAGTTTGTAACAAGGTTTGTACACAGATGTGCCCCTGTTCAGTAAACTTGACCGCATTACTTATCAAATTGAGTAGTACTTGTCGTAAGCGGTTTTCATCTAGCAGCAGTGCAGGGGGCAAGGCATCATCTATTTCTACTCGAAATTCTAGCCCTTTTTCTGCTATTTTGATAGCGAACAATTGTTCTAATTCCGCAAAAATGAGTCTTGGATCAACCGCAGCCAACTGAATTTCTAGTCGCCCAGCTTCAATTTTTGCAAGGTCAAGTATATCATTAATCAAAGTCAGTAGCGTTTGACCAGCCATTTGAATTGAATCCAGATAACTTTTCTGCTTTTTATTTGTCACCATTTTTGATAACAATTCTGAAAATCCAATCACCGCATTCATGGGAGTACGAATTTCATGGCTCATATTCGCCAAAAATTCGCTTTTAGCGCGGGTAGCGGCTTCTGCTTCTTCTTTCGCTTGTTCAAGTTGTTCAACCTTTTCTCTCAGTTCTTCTTCAGTCGCTTTGAGTTTGAGATGCGTCTTAACGCGAGTCACCAACTCTTCGCTTTTGAAGGGTTTGGTCACGTAGTCTACGGCACCCAATTGAAAACCTTTGATCACTTTCTCAGTTTCAGTTTGGGCGGTCAGAAAAATAACTGGAATATCTTTTGTAGTCGCATTTCGCTTTATTTTTTCGCACACCTGAAAACCATCCATGCCTGGCATCATAATATCTAGCAGAATGAGGTGAGGCGTTTTTGTTTTGAGTACATCCAATGCTTGACTCCCATTGTCAGCCAAAATGAGGCTATAACCCCCTTCCTTCAGTGTATTGGCTAATACTTTTTGGTTCTGTGGTTGGTCATCCACGATCAATATCAGTGGGGTTTGATTCATTTTAAACTCCTTCTAACAATTTAGGAAATTTTTTGAGCAGGTTTCTAATCTGTGCAGACTCAAAATTTTGAACAAATTCACACAATTTTTCACGGTAATGGGTGTGTTGGAAAGCCCCAAAAATCTTGTTGCTCTTTGGTTATTTTCCTGTAAGCGTTTTGAGACTTTTCAGAATGAATCAATTACGCACCCTTCCACTCGAAACTGCGCTTCGGGAGGAAAACATAACATTTTGAGGATTCAAACAGAAAGGTTTAAACGTATATAAAATCGACTTCCTTTTCCCACCTCACTTTCAACACCGATTGTACCCTGGTTTTTTTCCACAAATTCCTTGCATAAAATCAGTCCTAGCCCTGTACCCTTTTCACCAGTTGTTCCATTTGTGGAGTGTGTCATATCGATTCGGAACAATTTGTCAATATTTTCAGGTTTGATGCCAACCCCAGTATCTTTAATTGAAATTTCAACAAACGGGCTTTTTTCCTTTGAGTCGATTTCCACCTGTCCGTTTTCTGGGGTGAATTTGATTGCGTTGGAGAGCAAGTTTCTAATCACCGTGTTTAGCATGTGTTCGTCTGCCAAAACAGATATTTTCTCAACATGAGAAACCATACGGATATTTTTCTGTTTAGCCTGATTGACTAAAAACTCAATATTTTGCTCAACCAGAAATTTGACGTTTAAGGGAGTTGGATTGCTCTTGAGTCTACCCGTCTGCACTCTTGACCATTCTAGCAGGTTTTGTAATAAATCACTCCCATTTTTTGAGCTTTGTTGAATCATCAGGAAAACCTTATCTATTGATTCGGCTGGCACTTCATGATCAGCTAATAGGCTTGATAACATAACTAAGCCACTGAACAGATTCCCTAAATCATGCGCAATAATAGAAAAGAATTTATCTTTGGTGGCATTGGTTTCTTCCAGTTGCTCAACGGTTGAGGCGAGCTTTTCTTTTGCCACATCAAGTTCTTCAACCTTTTGCATCAGTTGTTCTTCGGTTGCTTTGAGTTTGATATGCGTTTTAACACGACTGATTAATTCTTCGCTTTTGAAGGGTTTGGTGACATAGTCTACGGCACCCAGTTGAAAGCCTTTGATCACTTTATCGGTTTCACTATGCGCAGTCAAAAAAATCACTGGAATATCTTTTATGGTGGTGTCTTGCTTGAGTTTTTGACAGACTTCAAAACCATCCATGTCTGGCATCATAATGTCTAATAGAATGAGATGAGGCTTTTTAACTTTGAGTACCTCCAATGCCTGATTCCCATTATCAGCCAATATGAGACGATAACCCTCTTCTTTCAGGGTACTTGCTAAGACTTTCTGGTTCTGTGAATCATCATCCACAATCAATATGAGTGGAGTGGTTTTCATTTAAGGCTCCTCCTAACAATTTTATCAGTAACGTTTTGCCAGCGGTTTGAATTGAAGCTAGATAACTTTTATGCCTTTTGTCTGTCACCATTTTTGATAACAGTTCCGAAAAGCCAATGACGGCATTCATAGGAGTACGAATTTATTCATTTCGATTTGAATGGGCGGGTAAGAAGGTTATTGCGTTGTCAAAAATAAGCTGTTTTTTCATATTGATAAATTTAGTAAATGCCCCTGTCGTTAAATTGTTTTCTAAATACAAAATACCAATCAACTTGCCTTGATTAATGAGCTGTGTACATAGTAACGATTTTTGGCTGTGTTTGACAATATGCTGATCACGCGAGTAGGTGCCCTCCTGTGTGGCATCATGCAAAACGATGATCGGTGGCAAGATAATAGAATTGTCCGAAAATAATTTGAACTGTGATTTATGTGATTGATCTGAT
>CAYFOB010000408.1:0-4419 GCA_964344525.1 uncultured Thiomargarita sp. | reverse complement strand
GTTTCCTATATTAGTACTTAATAATATTTTTATTTACTAACTTGAACATCGAGTGTAAGCTATATTGATGGACAAGTTGGGCAAGCTGCACATTTTGATGGTTCTTCTGGTTACATTGAACTGACAAATACCTTGGATAGCTCTCAAGGACTTACTTTTGTTTTTTGGGTCAAACGTGAAGGGAGGCTTGCAGGTCAACAAAGCGAAACAATAATTAGCAAATATAGATGGTTTACTGGACAAAGAAATTTTCTCGTTAGACCCACTGTGAGTGTGTACTTTTATAAAAGTACTCAAAATAATCCCCAAGGTGAGGGTGTTAGCGCTCAAATGGGACTGAACGACTGGCATCACGTTGTCATCAATGTGACAGGACAATTCCTCAGTTATATATTGATGGTGAAAAAGTTAATGAAACACAAAGACAATTTTCTACATACGATAACGGTAGCGCTGATACGCTTATAGGCAATACTTCTAGCTTGGGCAACTTCCCAGGAGATAACCACCATTTTCATGGCGCCTTAGATGAACTCCGTGTCTACAACAGGGCACTTTCAGAATCGGAAATCCACCAACTTTCTGGTGGCTCTTTGCAATTTTCTGCCACAAGTTATAGCGTTAATGAAAATGGCGGTATTGCTACCATTACAGTAACCCGCCATGGTAGCTTTGGTAACGTATCGGTGGAATATACCACTTCCGACGAAACAGCCACAGCAGGCAGCGATTACACTGCGACATCAGGTACCCTTTCTTGGGCAAATGGCGACAAAGAAGACAAAACCTTCACCATCGACATCGTTGATGACGACATGGCAGAAGGTAATGAAACTGTCCTTGTCCAGCTCAAAAATCCCATAGGTGTAAGCCTTCGCACGCCGAATAGTGTTGTACTCACAATTGTAGAAGCGCCCCCATCCATCCAACCAACGTTGATTTCCCCAGAAGAGGGCGCAACTTTCACAAAAACCCAGCAACCTACTTTTCAATGGAATGCACTACCCTCAGCCGAATCTTATCTGTTACAGGTAAATGATTTTGAAATGACTACACAACATCTTTACCAATGGTACTCCGCCAAAAAAGCGGGATGTGCCGAAGGTACGGGCACCTGCACCGTCACACCGGACACGCCATTGAATCCTGGTTTGGTGGTTTGGTGGATACGTGCAGCCAATCAACATGGTGAAGGTCCTTGGAGTGATCCCAAACATTTTGTGATTCAAAGCGAAACGTTGCCAGGTAGACCTACTTTAGTTTCTCCAAATGGGACCATTTCTAACAATCTTAAAGTCAACTACACCTGGAAAGTGGTTTTATCGGCGACTTGGTATCAACTATGGATCAATAATGCCTCTAACCAATATGTCTTCAATAAATGGTACAAAGCTGAAACGACGAATTGTTCGGCAGGTGCTGGAACCTGCAAGATAAAACCAACTGAGTTCATCCCTAACCAATCTGAAAAATATATTTGGTGGGCACGCGCTTGGAATCAAGCCGGTTCTGGGCAATGGAGCGATGGCATGTTCTTTAGCGCGGGACCCCCGGCATCAAGCACATTGCTTACACCCAATGGAAACCTCAGTGAAAATTTACCAACCTATCAATGGGAAGCAGTATTTTCTGCCACATGGTATTACCTTTGGGTACTCAACAATGACACCAAAAAGGTTGTTCATAATAAGTGGTATAAAAGCGACGCGCTTGGTTGCGGTGATCAAATCTGCGAAATAACTCCAACAGTGACTTTGGCAAAAGGCAAACATACTTGGTGGGTACAAACTTGGAATGAGGCAGGCCATGGTCCTTGGAGTGAAGGCATGGTGTTCACGACCACCACCGGTTCTGAACCTGCGCTACCCCCGGAAGCTACCACGTTGGTCTCGCCCAAAGGTACAATTTCACAAACAACCCCAACTTATATTTGGAATGTCGTTGAAAATGCCACTTGGTATCATCTTTGGATTAACAATGCCAGTGGACAAGCGCGTTTTAAAAAGTGGTTTCAAGCAGACGATGTTTGTGGTGCTGACACTTGTCAAATAACACCGGCTGTTAGCTTAGCAAAGGAAAAACATACTTGGTGGGTACAAACTTGGAATGAGGCAGGTAATGGGGAGTGGAGTGATGGTATGGCGTTCACGATAGACTAAGGAGTCCAAACTTTAGTTTGGCTGTCCCAAGATAAATCTTGGACTCCTAGCAAAATCTAGGAAAAAAACTCATGGCAAATAGGCTTAAGCGGCGCTTTCGACAGCACTTTTGTCGCATTAGTCCTCAGTGTCATTTTAATGATGTTTATTTCAACTATCGAAAAAATGGAAAAGCGGCAACTTCAAACCCTTTGATTATCGCCACGTTGAAATGTCGCATAAGAATAATGACAGGTTTATTTGGTGTCAAGAAATCCGATTTTTTGAAAAAATCGGATTTCTCTGAGGCATTTTTAATCTCATCCAATCGCCTTTTGAAGTAGTTATTGAGTTTTTTCGTTAGCGAAAAGATTGATAGTATTTAATTCTGCCTCTAATTGTTCAATTGTTGGCAAATTTCCTTGTAATTGTTCAGGCAATACTTGCGTCAATTGATAGGTAGAAACTCCAATTGGTTTATTGAGATCACGCAAAGCATATTCTACAAGCATTTTATTTTTCGATTTGCATAGAACCATACCTACACTGGGTTGATCATCAGGATGTTTCAATAAATCATCCACTGCTGACAAATAAAAATTCATTTTACCAGAATCTTCAGGTTTAAAATCTACCATTTTGAGATCAATAATGACAAAACAACGTAAGCGCAAGTGATAGAATAACAGATCAATATAAAAGTCTTGATCAGCAATTTCAAGATGATACTGATTGCCTACAAAGGCAAATCCTACCCCAAGCTCTACTAAAAAATCCCGAATATGATTGACTAAAGCTTTTTCCAAATCACGTTCCTTAGTTTTTTCTTCTAAAGTGAGGAAATCAAAGGTATAGGGATCTTTCAACAATTGTTGAGCCAGTTCTGATTGGGTGTCAGGCAAAGTGCGATTAAAATTAGTGAGTGCCTTGCCTTGTCTGTGGAATAAACCGCTTTCAATTTGATGAACTAAAATAGTGCGACTCCAGCCTTGTTGGATGGTTTGACGAATGTACCATTCACGTTCATTTGATTTTTTGATGGTTTCCAAAATGCGGACATTGTGCCCCCAAGGAATTTGTGCAACAAGTTGTTGCACAAATTGTTCATCAGGATAAGCATCAGCAAATGCGCGCATATATTTAAGATTGCGTGGCGAAAAGCCTTTTACCTCTGGAAAAGCGCGGCGTAAGTCTGCTGCTAAATGATCAATCACTTTGGCTCCCCAACCATACTGTTGTTGACGGTTAAGGATATCTCGCCCAATTTGCCAATAAAGTAATACCAATTCACGATTAACGGAAAGAACGGCACGTCCTTGTGCATGACGAATGCGCTCTTTTAAATCTTGTAGAAAGTCTTCATAGCCTTCTATGGGTGATAATTCAGTTGGCATTCTAATAACCCTTTAATTTAAAAATTTGTTGTCCCATAAAAATGTTTCATTATTTAAATTGAGTACTTGGATTTGTAAATAAACGAATAAACCCTTGAATTTATTATATTTATTCGTTAATTGACAAATCAAAGTACTTGAGTCAATCAAACTGATAGGTGGTAAGGGGGTTGCATACAACCTTTTAACCATTTAATCAGTGTGGTCAATCGAGACTTGAGTTTTTTCATAATTTACCTTTTATAAGTTATTGTTTTATAAGATTTATTTATTAACACTCCCCCCGTGAGCGTTTGAGGTAACCGAATGAAATTTAAACTCCCTGGTTATTAATAATTGAACTGTGATTTTTATGATTTATGTGATGAAAGGTGATAAAAAAATCAGATCAATCACATAAATCACAGTTCATGGTAGTTGGGGTGATAAAAATAAGTACAACGAATTTTATAGATAAGCGAATTGCATCGATAACCTCAATTGTAATTGGCTGTCATTCGCTTATCTTCGCTGTACTTACACCACTACCCAAATCATTTAGGGGCAACTCTAATGAGGAGGAGACCAAACTTTAATTTTTTATTATATCTAAAAATATAACAGATATCTATACAAATATAGCGCATTTTTTATGGCATATACAAAGCGCAAAGTGAGTAGCACTATGAACAACTCAAATACACATCTCACATTTCACCTGACCTCTTTGACCCTGTCACTATGGATGTTGTTTGCCCCACCGACATTGGCTGCTTTGACTGATGGCTTAGTGGTTTACTATCCGTTTGATGGTCATGCTAACGACGAAAGTGGTCATAATAATCATGGTGCAGAACATGGTGGTGTAACTCGATGTTCAAGTTAGTTAATTAGAATATTATGATATT
>CAYFOB010000407.1:0-4428 GCA_964344525.1 uncultured Thiomargarita sp. | reverse complement strand
ATATTTCAGAAATACCTTGAATAAATTGATTAAAGTTAAAATCGGTTAGATAAAGTTCGACTTTGCCGGCTTCAATTTTAGACAAATCTAAAATATCGTTAATTAGAGTCAATAAATAGTTGCCACTACGTTCAATAATTCCAACACTTTCTTTATATTTTTTGGATAATGATTTATCACGATTAAGAATTTGTGTGTATCCCAAAATCGCATTGAGGGGAGTCCGTAATTCGTGGCTCATGTGAGCCAAAAAAGCACTCTTAGCACGGTTAGCGGCTTCAGCAGCTTCTGCGGCTTCCTGCAATTTATCCTCAGTTTGCTTGCGTTGGGTAATGTCACGCCCAACAGATTGAATTTCCACCACTTGCCCTTCAACATTACAAATAGCCCGATTTGACCATTGTTGCCAGCTCATTTCTCCATTAGCAGATGTGAAGGAATATTCGTTAATGGTAATAGATTTTTCTTTAGTGAGAAGAGGCTCAATATTAGCCAAAATCGCGTTGTGCGTTTGATGAGAAACCAGTTTCAAAAATTGATATCCTAAAATTTCTTCTCGCTCGACTCCAAAGTGACGGCAGTAAGCATCATTGACAAATGTCAAAGTGGTATCGGGTCTAAAACGGCAAATCAGTTCTGTTTGATCTTCCACCACAGCTCTGTACCGAGCCTCACTAGCACGTAATCCTTCTTCCGCTTGTTTACGTTTAGTAATATCAACAATAACGCCAATAACCTCCTCAAATATACCATCATGATCACGAATAACGGTGACCGACACATCAGCCCAAAAAAAGCTACCATCTTTTCTGACAAAACGCTTTTCAATATGGTAACTCTCAATATCATTTCTCGTCAGCGGCTCAAAATGTTCACGGCTAATAGCAATGTCATCAGGATGGGTGACATCAAGGTAAGTGAGTTCCTTGATTTCATTACAATTATACCCCGTCATTTCTAGCCATTTGGTATTACACCGAGTAAAACGCCCATTAGCGTTGATAAGCATAATACCCGCAGCCGCATTTTCAAAAATGGCATGGAGGTGAGTTTCACTTTCCCGCAATTTTTCCAAGGCTTGTTTACGCAGTGTAATATCAGTAAAAACGGATAATCGTACCAATCGTCCATCATCCCAGGTAATCGCTCGATCTTGAACAAAAAATGAGTGATTAAGTGCAGTATCTTGATATTCCCAAGTATAAACATCCGTTGGCTTACCATCAGGCGTGATTAGCTTATCATTAGTACAAAAGTCACAGGGTTTTGTCAATCCAGTGTGAAGCGCTTGCCAACAGATTTTACCTATGACATTATCATTAATATTTTTTCTGGCATATTTGTTAATAAATAATATTTTGTAGCTTTGCATATCAGAGACGTAAACGGCAGCGCTTAAACTATCCAAAACGGTTGTCACTCTTTCATTGGCTTGCTTCAAGGCGTATGTTCTTTCACGGACTTGTTGTTCTAATCTTTGGTTATATTGCTTACGTTCAGTAATGTCTTGTATTAAAGTCACAAGATAATCCACCTTCCCTTCAGCATCACGCACACAACGGACTGAAAGGCTGGCATCAAGAATTGTTCCATCCTTACGAATAAACTTTTTGTCCAAAGTATATCCATCAATTTTTCCCGCAAGTACCTGTTTAAACTGCTTGATATTTTCCACTAAATCATCAATATGTGTTAATTCATGCCAATTTTTGTGAAAGAGCTCTTCCCGCGAATAACCAAATAGATCACATAACTTGTCATTAACTTGAATCCATCCCTTCAAGGGCGAAACGATTGCCATTCCAATGAGAGGTAGTTCAAAAAAATGGCGAATTCTTTCTTGACTTTGGCGTAATGCTTCTTCTGCCTGTTTACGTTCGTGAATTTCTTGTTGTAGCAAAATATTTTGTTGTTTTAATTCATCAGTGCGTTTGACCACTTGAATTTCTAAGGTGCGGTTGTATTCTATCAAACTATCCCCAGCCTGTCTGGGTGCCATTTCCCCCCGCCTGCGTTCAACGACTTCTAGTTGAATTTTTGAGGTATATCTATTTGAATTTTCCAAATGGAGTACTATAAAAATTGTGAATAGTAATCCACCCAACAAAGTGCTTAAAAATAGCCAAGTTCTTCCTGCGATTGGGTAAATTACCCCTGGGGTACACAAAATAGACCAAGTGCGTCCTGTCACTTCAAAACTTTCCTTAACATGTAAAATATCTTCTAAGGGGGGGAGTGAAGGGCTCTCAAAAGTTTTCCCTTTATCAAAATGAGGGGGATTTATTGAAGTGAGCGCGTCAGCATCCCGACGTGGGTGATGAAGATATAAAAAACGTTCTGGGGGAATAGCAGATTCATCTTGTAGGCGGATTTCAATATCTTTGGGCGAAATATGTTCCAAAGCGCTGTCCACAATGTCTTTCAAATTTAATACACCCACAATAAAACCTTTTAAATTTTCTCGCCGTTGTGCCAAGGTATTGATAGGCGAATTGATATGATAAACTGGATAAAATACTAAAATATTAAATTGGGGGATATTTTTATGAACGGTATTAATCCATCCGGTGGCTTGCATAGTGCCTGTATCATGCGCTTGTTTCATGGTGAGCTGTAGAGTGGACTCTGAAGCTAAATTAAAACCAAGGTCTTGTTCTGTGGAGATACAGGAGACATGATAGTAAATAGGAAAATATTCTTCATGATGGGGGGATGTGACTATTTTCCCCATTGCATTTCGTTCAATCAATTGGAAATTTGGATAATCTATTCGTGTTGCTGTTTCAAAAATAGTACGTTGGGCAGACGGTATGCGGGGAACCCAATTGAGAGTTATTAGATAAGGATGGCGCGATAAAAATGATGTGACAAAAACAGTAAATTCTTGGCGATTGACTTGGTTGTTGGAAGCCTTATAAAAGGCTGCAGTCGCATGTAGCACTTCAAAGGCGTTTTGAATAGCATTTTGCACAGCCCATATACGCTCCTGCGCCGCTTCGTGAAATTCATGCGCTACTCGTTGCTGTTCCATTTTTTGTACCGTGAGAAATCCCAGTATAGAAAAAAAACTGCCTAGTGTGAGTACCACTGCCACAATGATATATTTGCGTAACATAGTTTATTTCATTTATAGTCATTAAAAAAAATTGATCATTTGACAATTTTCGTTAGTTAAAATTGTTTCATTTGTGTTATTATAATAAATTTTTATGTGATTGCCGAACGAAAAAAATCATTTATATAAAATTATTGCTGTTGGGAATTTTACCAAAACGACTTTTTATGTGCCTGTGCAAAGTATAACTGAATGGGCGTAACAGCAATCACTCAATGTTTGCCCAGGGGGGCAAACTCCATGTTGGTTTTGTGATGGTGGCGAGTTTGCACGTATAATTGATGTTATGTGTCAAGCAAAACAATGGAACCTCTTTGATCCTCATGGAAATTTTCTGTTCCCCTATTTTTCAAGAGAGATTGATGGGAGAGTTTGTTGGGAATGCGCCCATATGACACTCTAATAGAGAAACCCAGAAAGGTTGTTTTGGTAATGATTTTCCCAAAACGCCCAATTTTCAATCTGTCATAACTCACTATTTTTTGGAGACTATAAAAATGGAACTTAAACAAAAGGGTGAAGATACATCAATTGATGTTGGCCAACCACTCACGGTGACAATGGGATGGACAACAGCAGCGGATTTCGACTTAGCTGCTGCCTACGAAACCAGAGAAGGTGAACAAGGATTAGTGTATTACGGTGATATGGGTAAATTGTATGAATTTCCTTACCTCCGCCTCAGTGAGGATGAAGGGGTGGGCGATGCTAAAGGGACTAAGGAAGAAACCTTGTCTATCACGCGCTTAGATGGCATGAATTATGTGTGGTTATTTTGTTGGGACTATGGCATGGTACAAAGAGGACAACGTGCCCGCTTTAATACAAGTGATGTTATACTCACTATTGTTGATGTTTTTGGTAACAACGTCTCAGTCCAAATTGACACTGGTGATAAGGGTAATGTGTGTTGCATCGCCACCATAGATAACTCCCGTCCAGATGGTGCTAGATTTATCAATTATAGTCAGGTGGGAACCTTGAAGGGACTTAAAACCCTTGAGCAATTAATAGGTGTTGTACGACAATTTTCTCCATAAATTTTCCAAAAAAGTTTTATACATAATGAAATACCTTCGAGGTAGCTTGGTTGACCTCGAAGGTTTTATACTTTTTTGGACAACTTCTTCAGGAAAAAAGGTTAACAAGTGATATTGTAGCTAGAATGGGATACGATTTTCAAGCTTTTTTCTGAAACCCTAAATCCCCTTGCCATTTTGCGCTCTAAGCACTAAGCGTTAAAAACTATTTTCAGTCAACTGGAGAAAATTTTTATGACATTTTTTATAGACTAGTCTTTAAATGTAGATATT
>CAYFOB010000406.1:0-4431 GCA_964344525.1 uncultured Thiomargarita sp. | reverse complement strand
CTAAAATTTCAGTTATTTTAATAATCCGAAAACTTGAACGTTTGGAGTATATATTCTTAGTAATCGCTAAACTATAGCGTTTCCCGATTGGATGAGGTACACAATATGTTGCTTTTAGAAATTGTCAAAAACCACACTAACTACAAGGATTTTTAATCATAAAGGATCAGATGGTAGCTTGTTTCCCAGCCACACTGCATTCCCACGCCAGCGCCTGGGAACGAGAAAATAGTTACCACTGCCCATAACCTCTGTTTCTAATCATTGCCACTTTGATTATCATTGAGGCGATTTTTTCAGGCACTTCAAGGAATCTATACAGCTCTTTCAACAATTGTTTTTCCCCATCTGTTAATTGCCCATCAGCAAATGCCACATCAACAGCACAGGCGAAAGCGGTTTCCCGTAGCTCGCCAGGTAATTTGATTTTAGCCGCTTTGACCAAATCAATGACCCCTTTGTGATCAAGAATTTCCAATAAGCTGGAAAACATGGCAGCGATTTGATCGTTATCATAATCCTTAAAGATTCTCATCCGCTCAAGATAAGTTCCCACACATTCCATTTCCGTTTCGTCAATTTTTCCATCAACTGCTGACATAGCAAGAGGAACTGCAGTAAAAGCATATGGTACAGTTAATTCCTCCGCGAGCGCCTCTGCTGAAGGTGTTTCGGTATTAGATGCTTCATTAAACACACCCATTTTTTTTATCCTCACTTCAATAAATGATAAAATATATTAAAACACATTCTCAATTGGTGTGCAAGTTATCGTTGTTTAAATTTGGAAAAAAATCTGATTTTATGTTAGATTTAAAATGGGAAAAATTTTTTATATTTATTATATGATAAAATGTACAATCTTGCCAAAATAGGGATGCGCCCTATTCAAACTTGTGCAGGTATTATGCACAATTGAAACAACAAAGCAAATTTTTGTACTTTATTAACTGATAACTGATAACTGATAACTGATATAAAGTGCGCTAAAAGGAAAAAAATGTTACACACGCTAAATGCAAAAAATTTTACCCTATTTTCTGATGCTTCCTTTGAATTTTCACCAGGGCTCAATGTGATTATTGGAGAAAATGGCACAGGCAAAAGCCTTATACTGAAATTAGCTTACACACTTGAGTATGTGGTGCAAGCCACACTACATGAATATTCGCATGAAACAACAAGCAAAAAGTATTAACTTACCCCTGTTTTTTCCGGCAAAAGAAGTCTTATCCATTTATCCCGGTTTTATCGCCAGTTATGAAGATAGAGAATTGGCTTTTGATGAAACTTATTATGATTTATGCAAAGCTTTAAGTCGTTTTCCATTACGGGGGAAACGCCGTGAAGAAATCGCAGATTGGGTGGCACCGTTAGCGCCATTTATTCCAGGCAAACTCATTTTAGAATTTAACCGTTTTTACCTACAATTGTCTGAACACGAAAAAAGAGAAATTTCTTTAGTAGCAGAAGGCATACGCAAAATAGCGATGCTTAACTATTTGATTTTAAATGCTTCATTGAAAAAAGGTGGCACCTTATTTTTAATTGAAATTAAAGATTTTAGAGGGGCTCGCATTGAAAATAAGCAACGTATTGAACATGCATACCTTGCTGATGAGGTTGCACAAAAAGTGCGTGATACAATAGCAGGTTTATACGGTGCTTACCGTTGCTGCAGTTTAACCCTCGCACCATTTTATAAATATTTATTTGCAAATCCAAAGTATTTGAAAGAAAAACGTGAAAGTAGAAAAATCACTGCCATTTTATTTCTTGAAGAAGATAAGTACTGAACCATGAATTTTCATGTATTTTGGAGTCCAAAGCTTAGCGAAGGAAACCCATGCCCAAAGCGCGGCTGGGCGACTCCAAAATGTGTGAAAACTTGTGAACGGGTACTTACACCACCTGCTAAACATAGAAATTTAAAAGTGGTACACCGATATTTACGCGAAAATATGCAAATGAGACTCAAATTTTTACAAGTACGTTGTCATGTTTACAACACGCTCCCAAACAAATTTGGTTGGCAAGTGACAGGTTAAGCACTCAAAATGAATTATACTTCTTCCTCATTCTACCACAACAAGGAATAATAATGACTGTTAGATCAGTAATTGCTGATGTTTTAGAGCAGCGCCACAAAAAAGTGTTGATGCTTGAAAAAGTTCATAATGGATTGGATGAACTTCAAATGCAATTGGATTGTCTACAACAAATGGCTGCCGAAGTCAATGCCGATTCAGAAAATAGTCCACAAAAAATTGTGCGTATGACTTCAAAAATTGCTAATCAGCTCAATCCTCTTCCTGATGAGGTGACAGACTTAAATGCCTCTATTGCTAACCTGACTCAGCGGTTTAGCAAGGAAACTATCAATATTGGGGTGGCTGGTAAAGCGCGTCAAGGTAAGAGCACCTTGCTTCAGAAAATTTCTGGACTATCCAATAAGGAGATACCAACGTCTGATGAGCTCCCTTGTACTGGGGCAAAAAGCAAAATTTATCACTCAGAAGAGGCGCCTTATGCCAAAGTCGAATTTTATTCTAAGGAAGAATTTCTCAAAGAAATTCTCCATGCTTATTATGACAAATTGGATTTTTCTAAACCATTTTCGCTGAAACGTTTTACTGATCCTTTACCAGAATTGGATGATAGGCGAAGTGATGATCGCAATTTGGATAAGGCGGTTTATGAAAAACTGAAGTTTATTCATGACGCTTTTCCGGAATTTTCTGAATTTTTGTCTAAACCACCTAAACTATTAGAACTTGACGGCATTATTGACTATGTCACCCAAAGTGGGGGGCGTACCCGCTATCTGGCTGTCAAAACCGCGAATATTTACACAAAATTTCCTAATCATGATGTGACAGGCTTATGTTTGGTTGATTTGCCTGGGCTTGAAGCCGCGCAAGGACACGAAAAAAAATTGGTGGGCTCACTTGAGCATGAAGTTGATGCGGTGATTTTTGTTAAATCACCCGATGTGCTTGGCACCGATTGGGAGCAAGCGGATTACAGCGTTTTTGATTTGGTTGATAATGCTGTGAGAGAAGTTGAGCTGGCTAATCGCTTATTCATCGTTTTGAATGAGAAAAATGATGGTTCCAACAAAAAACAAATCCAATTATTGACAGAGCAACCCCCTGAAACTTACAGCAAGCCAAGGATTTTAACAGCTAATTGTAGTGATGCCGCTGAAGTGGAACAAAAAGTGTTTTCCGTGGTGCTTAAACACATTGAAAAAAAATTGGAAAGCACCGATAGGGACTATATCAAAGCCTTAGCCCAAAAGATGGAAAACATTGTGAATACGGTTACACAAGCTTGTACGCCTGCCCTCAATGCCTTTAGTACTGCTAATGCAGACTTAAGCAGGGAAAGAAAATATCGGATGTTATCAGACAAATTTATCAGGGAGCTGACAACTGGGCTTGAGAAGTTAGTTTTAGATGTCCAACAAGAACTCAATATTAGCGAAGAATTTAAGCATAAAATTGAAGAAATTTGCGAATCTGCCAAACAAACAGCGCCAGTTCCCAGCACAGAAGAACTTGCAGAACAATATTTAGCGTACAGCGGTTGGAAAGGAGTGGTCGGTGAAGAATTGAATTATTTACGCGCCTATTTGACGGAATTTCTGGCAACTCAGTTGGATGAATACTTACAAACCAAAATAAATGAAGCGCTCAAGCAAGTTTTAGAACGTGTATTTCCCAATGCCTTGCAAAAAATGCTGCCACAAAACTTGGATAGCAAAACGGATCCTCACACAATCATACTTGAGTTTCAAGCCTTGTTGGATAAAACAGAACATCCCAACATTTACAAGAGTTTTGACTATATCCGCAAATTTAATTTTTCTTACCACAGCCATTTTCATTACCGTGTTCGTGAAGAAATGGGCTTATTAAGCACATATACCAATGAGTCAGTAGATGACATTGTCCCTAACGATGCCATGCGGGAAAACTTCATGGAAAAGGCAGAAGAAATCGCCAGAGGTTTGGATAGCCATTACCAGCAAACCATTTATCAACTCCGAAAAAAATTCAGTGAAAATTTGCAAGATGATCCAGCAAATGCCATTTTCGCGCTGGTTGAAGAAATGAAAGATCGTCTTGTGAGAGCCAAAGGGATCAAGGATGAATGGAAAAGTTTTCTTGATCCTATCCGAGAAGAATTGTGGGTGGATGAATTGAGCCAATTTAACAAAGAGATTGCGTTACGCAAACAATGGCAAAATGCCCTTGATGATGCCCTCAAATGTGCCAAGCAAATACAGGCGGAATTTCCTAATTATTAACTGATGTTACGCATCCTCGTTCCCAACCTCCTGGTTGGGAATGCCTGTGGCGACGCTCTGCGTCGCGGGACGCGAAGCGTCCCTGTTGGTGGCAAGAAAAAAGACCATTTTCATCATTT
>CAYFOB010000405.1:0-4455 GCA_964344525.1 uncultured Thiomargarita sp. | reverse complement strand
TTTTCTGAAAAGGTAAAGAGTCTTCTCTCATTTTTTTCCAAAACAGCCTCTCAATCTGCTCTGGTAGAACGAATGGTACCTACTATCCTTATGCCAACGGTGTTATAGAATCTGCTGAACGTGTCTTCGATATTTCTTTTACAAACACTTCAACAGCGGGCAGTATCGAAAATGCCAGAAAGATTGCTGCAAACGAGTGCGACATGGCGATTGTCCAAGCTGATATTTTTCTCCAAAATGGCACAAGTTTGGAATCAGACCCTGCAATGAAACTGTTCACTGCTAACATGGGAACAATTGCAGCGCTTTACCAGGAGCCTGTTCATATTTTGGTCAATACAAGTAGCGGTATCACAACTGTTGCTGATTTGGCTGGGAAAATAGTGAATGTGGGCTCAACAGGTTCTGGCACATACTTTACAGCCAGCAAGATTTTGAGTCTTTATGGCATTGATCCTGCTACAGAACCCTATTTTGTAAATGAATCGTCTTCTATAGCTGCTACCAAGGTAGCAAGTGGTGAATATGATGCCACCTTTTATGTCGCAGCCGCGCCCATCTCTGCATTGGCAAATTTAGCTGATGATGGTAGCGTGACGCTGATCCCAGCTGCAATCCCAGGCAATTACTCGACTGACTATACCCTGGAAACAATTCCAGCAGGTACCTACGCTTGGTTAGATAACGATGTCGAAAATAATGCCACTGTGTGGTCTTTGCTGACTCTTGGTTCCGAACTTGATCGCAAATATGTGGGCGACTTGTTGGATGATATGTATGCTAATAAGGATGCTTATGCCACCGATCATCATGCTAAATGGGCACTCTTTAACAAATACTCCAGCATTACTGTCCTGAAAGCAACGCCAACCGCTGGATGGAATCGCGAAGCTGTTCATTACCTTGCTGAAGAGCCTATGCCAACAAACAAACCTCAACCTTTCTTTTGTAGTGCCAGCACAACTGGCACATACACAAAAGTGGTTAAGGACTTGCTCCCAGTTGTTAAAGACACCTTGGGACTCGATTTAATGGAAATGAATACAAGTGGTAGCATAGATAACCTGAACAAGCTGTATGATGGTACATGCGCGATAGCCCTTATGCAAGATGACATGGGTGGCTTTATGAGTGCGATGGATAAAATGGATGAAGGCGTTTCAAACATCATGTTGAAAGGTCAATCTGTCAGAGCCATTATGCCTCTTTACGCGGAACAAGCCCATCTCATAGTTAATGAAAGTAGTGGCATTGAAACAAGTGCTGATCTGCAAGGCAAGAAATTTAATATGGCTCCACAGGGCTCGGGTAGTTATATGACTGCAAGTGCCATGTTGCTCATCAATGGTTTGAGTGAATCACAGGTTATAGCTTCTTATGATTCTCCACAAGTGGCTTTGGCTAAGGTAGTTTCTGGTGAATATGATGCCATGTTCATCACTCAAGTTGCACCGGTTGATTGGCTAGTAGATAATGATTGTGGTGATGCAGAGTGCGTACCTGGAATGGGTCCCGCTGATTGGCCTATTAAAATTGCACAGATTGAATCTGGGTTTGGTGCATATGTTAAAGGTGATCTCCCTGCTGGTACCTATCCCTGGCAAAATGGAATAGTCGAGGATATGCCTCAAATGATGGCAACCATCTTTGTGTCTCCTGATTTACACCTTGATTTGGATAGCGTGACTGACTTTATAGATGCTGTGTATATGCTTGAGGGACCCCACAGTCATACGTGGGATCAAACCAATCCTGAGCAAGGTATGGCTCATTTTGGATTAGTCACCTATCTGTATGATTGGTATGCAGGTTTGTATTTTGCTGAGATGATGGCACAACAATAGTCACTAAAAATATTAATTGATGTTACGCATCTTGTTTCCAAACACCATCAGGCAAGCAAAAACCGTAATGAACGGGCGCGAGCATGGTGCAAAAATACGGGGGGACGGTCAAAAATCCCTCGTAATTGCATGGTGGTAAAGCTGCCCTCTTGGTCTTCAATTCTGCCCTGATCTTCTGGCGCGAGATCAAGCGCTTTATTGTTCAGAATATCTACGGCACGCACACCTGCTAATGTATAAGATGCATCTCTTCGGGTAATGGTCGTTAATGGGGAATCTTCAAGACTAAACTCAGCTGTAATCATAATTTGATATCTCCATGCTTTTACTCATGTGGGTATTTTATCCATTGCAAGAGTTTTGAGCCAAGTGAGGTGAGCAAGCGAGCGACACAATATTAGTGCCCACCCGTTTGCCCACCATTTCATCCATAGAATCAAGCAATAGTTGCCACTGATATGGTCAATGACACGTGCCGCAGGGCATTGGAGGGCTTTTTTTATCAAACATTATTTTTTCAGTTTTATTTCTTCAACCAGCTTTTTAGTATTGTTATATTGCTGTTCAAAAAAGTTTTTTAGCTTTTCAAAGGCTATATTTTCCATAACCAATTGTGTTGTTTTTCGGTTTAACGCTGGCACTGATAAATCATAGTTTGATAATGCTTGCAAATAGTCTTGTCTGTCTTGATTGTTTACTACAATGGGTAAAAAACCGCTTTTGAGTAGTGGAATATTGGCTAGCAAACGAGCCATTCTACCATTTCCATCAAAAAATGGGTGTATTGAGGTAAAAGCTAGATGCAATCGCGTGTAAGCATCAATGGCTTGTATATCATTCATGAGTTGATTTTGGGCGTTAAAGTCTATTAACCAAAGTTGCATCAGGTGCTCAACATCTTCTGGCTTTGGGTATGCCAGATAAACTAATGTTTCTTCTGTTTTTACATAGCGCCCATTAGCTTCGTTTTTCCATTTGCCAATTGGACTGTAAATATCCACAACAACTTGTGTCTGAATCGTTTTATGTAAATTGAAAATATCCTGTTTTTCTAGCATATCTTTTTCGAGTAGTTCATAAACCAAATCAACCGCTCGTGCATGCCCTATGACTTCATTATGCTCTCGAATTGACTTACCTTTGATTGTAAGTCCATACTCAATAATAAATTGAGTATCTCCTATGCTTAGGGTATTTCCCTCTAAGGCGTTTGAGGTATATGTCCATTCGACTTTTAACCGGTTAAGTAATTCTTGCTGCTGAGTTGCTGCTAAACCTTCCAGAAATTTAAAATGTACCATGATAACCTACTTTTATTAAGTTTGGGGAGTCCAGCTAAGCGTCATTAACATTTCCAAGAGATTCAACTCGTTGCCGCAACTCCTCGGTTATTTCAATAAGTTCTTTTAATAATTGTGGTGCTATTTCCAAATAGCCTTCTTATGCTGCAAGATTGCGTTGTTTGTGGCTCATGTTTCAATTGTCCTCAGTTTTTACAAATACTATTTTGAAAATTTTAATGATGAGAAAAACATTTAGCACCCCTATGATAAAAATATTTGTTGCTGTAGCTTTTTATAAATTCTTCGGTTAATTTGGCAACCATAAAATAAAGCATCAAGCATAGATAACGCTTCTTTCTTAGAAATACCACCCTCACGAAAACACTTCATCACCTCACCAGCAATCCCAGAAATAGCAAGCCCCAATTTTTGCGCAACATCACGCCCATCTTTTTCTTCAATCAAAAGCTTTGTCTGCATTTTTACTGCCAAAGAAATTGCTTCATGCTCACCACGATGAATCACATAACCACTTGGCACATCAACCAAATGATCAACTGCCACCACTTCAACAAAACCCTTCAATTGATAATAATCCAAATAATCACCTTTACTTTCATCAAGTCCTGCTTGTAACTCTTGTAAGACACTTAATGGAATCAAAATTTGCTGGTAGCGTTTTTGAATAAACTCATATCCATTCAGAATTTTTTCCAAATAAATAACTGATGTTACGCATCCTCGTTCCCAAACTCTGTTTGGGAATGCCTGTCGCTTTGCTCTGCAAAGCGGGACGCGAAGCGTCCCTGATGGTTGCTCAATGCCATCGACTAGGTTTGCTTCGCAAACCGCGATGCAGAGCATCGCAAACATGCATTCCCAAACAGAGTTTGGGAACGAGGGTGCGTAACATCAGTAAATAAATGGTCCTGTATCACTGACAATAATACTCATAATTTTTTAATAACCAGCAGCTTTCAGTTCAATATCTGCTTCAGAATCATCATCCCGATACGTACTAAAACCATATCGAGATAAAATGGAATCCTCAAATTCCCTTCGGGAAACCTGCAAAATTTCACAAGCCGTCACACTTGATATCGAATCAATATTATAAAGCGTGGCAATAAGCGCCTCCTGCATTTGAGCAGGTGACATCCCTTCTGGTGCGGTTACCTCATATTTTTCTAAAGGTAATGATGATTTTAGTTTTTGAGACATAACTTCTGACATAATAAATTTTCCTTCTAAATAGATTACAGTAAAAACTCAAAAGGTACTAGTGCAGGATGGCGGAAATTTCCAGGCCACCTACACTCGAAGCAGAG
>CAYFOB010000404.1:0-4456 GCA_964344525.1 uncultured Thiomargarita sp. | reverse complement strand
CTTTCTCGTTTTCTGAAAAAGACTTTTCATTTTTTCCAAAACAGCCTCTTAAGCTGAGGGGTATTTGTGTGTGGATTACATAATTATTGAAAAACAGATTGGTAAAAAGCCTGATATTGCCTTGATTGATTATTTCGATACAGTTGTTGAACGAACGGTTCACCCTGAGGATGTCAAGCGGATTGCTGCAAGGAAACTTTCTGAACTCATTGGTAATAAGCTAGAGTATTCTGAAATATATGCAATGCGTGCTAAATTTGAAAGACAGATTTGTCAGGAAAATTACGTGGCTGGCTATGATCTGGAATTTAATTTTTTTACTCTTCGTGATCAATTGGCTACAGCGCTGTCACATCGGGTTGGCATATCGACGAGTTTGATTGCTCAATGGATTGTGGATGTAGAAATATCAACAGAATGTGCCGTGCAATCCTTGGTTCAAGATACCTATGAATTGCTAAAAGAATTTAAAAATAGAAATATACCAATTTACTTGGTTAGTGATTTTTATCTTCCAAAAGAACTATTTATGGAAATGATATATTATCATTCTATCAAAGAATTCTTTTCTGATATATTTGTCTCAGCGGACGATTTGTTGACTAAGAAAAGTGGTCGTAAATACGCTGTTATTAAAAGCTGCTTATCATCGCCTACACTGAAACTAGTCATGATCGGAGATAATCGTGAAGCTGATTTTAACAGGGCGATAGAGCATGGTATTGTTGCTTTTCATTTGAATCGTTCACATAAATATGACTATTACGCTGCTAAGACACGAGAATTAATAAATTGGAAATTACTTTCTGATAGAATTAAGCGAGAAATGCAGGGAAAGGATGAAGTATTTCCAGAATTAGCACTCACTCTTTTTTACTTTACCATGCGTCTTTATCATGGGCTAGTGGTGGCGGGATATCGTGATGTATTTTTTCTTTCCAGAGAAGGGCAGTTTTTGAAAATACTATTCGAAGATTTCCAGGATATGATGGGATGTAAAGGCTCTCGTCGAATTCGTACTCATTACCTAGCAGTCTCACGACGTGCCACATTTATGCCATCACTGAAATCTCTCGCTCATGAGGATTTTGAAACGTTATTTAGGCAATATCGTTGCATTTCACTTTCAGAATTTTTAGAGAGTTTAGGACTCTCAAATTTTACGAATTCCATCAGTATAGCATTAGAGGTTCCAGCAAATGAACGATATGATGATTTTGCTGTAAGTGATGTTTTTCATCGATTAAAAAACAATTCCTATTTTAAGGAAAAATATGAAAATCGACGCACAGAACAATTTGATGCATTTTGTGCGTATCTTCGCTCTTTTAATATAACTGAACATAGTTCAACACTAGCAATTGTTGATGTGGGGTGGAAGGGAACCATCCAAGACAATATTTATAATTTACTTTCCTGTGGTGGAGCTGAGGTGACAGGCTTTAAAAAAGTTGTAGGTTATTATATTGGTTTAGTTGCACCTGGGAATACTTCTGATTACAATCGCAAAATTTCCCTCATTTTTTCTTGTGTAAATAGCAAGACTAAGGGGTTTGAAATATTCAACGAAAATCGTTCCCTTTTTGAAGTTAGCCTTGGTGCTGATCACGGTAGTGTTAAGGGATATTCGAGGAATGCGTGTGGCAGTGGAGATATTGTATTGGAAGATTTTTCAATTGAACGCCCACTATTTGAGGAAAAAATCAGGCCATTGCAGTTTGCCTTACGGAAACGATTCAAGCACATTACCCAGCACCTAGGCGAGAGTGTATACTCAAGTTCAGCTTTACATGGCTTAGTAACTCAATTGCATGCACGAATGGTATTTGGAGCCTCAAAAAACGAAATTTTGTGGATCCTTTCGATCTTTCATGTTGAAAACTTTGGAGTATTTGAGTTAAGCCGATTTTCATCAAGTGATATTCGCCCAAGTTTTTTTGATCGTCTGAAATTTACCTATCGCCTAATTAAGAAAAAGTCAATTGATGAGCTAGGTTTTTGGCCTTGGTTGACAATTAAGGAAAAAGGACTTCCACTCGTTTACCGACTTTATGCGGGCTGGCGTCTCCGTAAACTACAAAAAAAATCATGAGGTGAGAATACGTTGTATGCGAATTTGCTTTTTAGTTGGCTCAGTCGATATTAGTGGAGGAACCTATGTCATTTTTCAACATGCAGACTACTTGTGTTCAGTTGGTCATGAAGTAACGTTGGGAATTCAGAATCCATTTGACGCACAAACAACAGCTTGGCATCCCTCCGCCAAGAATTTGACTCTTCTAAACTTCAATGAAGCGAGTAAATTAGAGTATGATGTTGTTATAGCCACTTGGTGGAAAACTGCATTAGAACTTCCTTTATTTAAATCATCACAGTATGCTTATTTTGTTCAATCAATCGAATCTTGGTTTTACCCAGAAAATGAAATAGCTTTAAAGCAACTCGTCGATTCTACTTATACACTCCCATTGCATTTTGTTTCTGAAGCGACATGGATTAAAAATTATCTACAATCTACCTACCAGCAATCAACAACACTTGTCAAAAATGGAATTCGGAAAGATCTTTATCGGCCCTCTGGACCCGTGGTGGCACCTCGATTCAATGATGGGAGAATCCGTGTGCTTGTTGAGGGGCCATTTGGAGTTCATTTCAAAAATACTGGGCGAACCATTAAAATTGTAAAACGAGCAAAGCCGTCTGAAATATGGTTGCTTACGAGTAGTGAACTTAATTGGATGCCAGGGGTTGACCGAGTGTTTTCTAGGGTTCCAATTAATGAAGTGCCAGCTATCTATCGTTCGTGCGATGTCATTGTCAAGTTAAGTTATATTGAGGGGATGTTTGGACCACCGCTTGAAGCTTTTCATTGTGGTGGTACCGCTATAGTCTACGAAGTTACGGGTCATGATGAATTTATTCGTCATGGTATAAATGGACTTGTAGCGCCCAAAGATAATGAGGAGATTGTGGTCAAATTTATCCAAAAATTGAAAAAGGAACCTGCCTATTTAAGACAGCTTAAGTCTTCAGCTTTGGAAACTGCTAACAATTGGATGAGTTGGAATGAATCTTCAGAAAAATTCCGGCAATGGGTTGAAAGTCTTGAAAAATCAGATGAGATTTCTAATGTTGATATCCTTAAAAATAAAATCGCGGATTTTTGGGCGACGTATATTCACGAGGAAAAAGCGCAACATTGGCGAATAAAGTGGTGGAGAAGGTTAATATATAAGTTCGATGCATTACTTGAGGTTATTCCGCCTGTGGTTGCGAAAAAGATTCGACAATTTCGCTATTTGGGAGAGCGTTTTTCATAATGTTGAGTGTTGCAAGCAATGAATTCAATATAGGTTGTGTTTTGGTGACATATTTTCCTAGCCAGGAGGTATTGTCGCGTGTGTGGTACATTGCTCAACAATTCCCACAAGTTGTAATCGTTGATAATACCCCATCTGCTTCTTTTAACGAATCTTTGGAAAATCTACCTGCTAATGTTTGTTGGCTAAGCAATGGAGATAATTTGGGGATTGCTAGCGCACTCAATCGTGGTATTAAATTTCTGATTAAAAATGATTGCGACTGGATATTCTTATTTGACCAAGATTCGGAACCTCAACTTGATATGATAAAGCATTTGCTAAATGTGGCATGTCAACTTAAAAGTCAAGGGATACCAGTGGCTCAGGTTGGTCCCGCTTATTATGAAAAACAGCGTCGTTATATTGCCCCCTTTATCAGAATTAAAAACAACAGGCTAGAACGCTCAACACCGGATTCCAATGCCCTGTTCCAACGTGTTTCATACTTGATCACTTCTGGTTGTTGTATCTCAGTTAAATGTTGGCAAAGTATCGGTGGTTTTGATGAAGGACTTTTTATCGATTTTGTGGACATTGAATGGGGATTAAGAGCGGATTCACAAGGATTTCAGAGTTTCGGGGTTGCATCTGCCATAATGAAACATGTTTTGGGTGATGAACCAATTAAATTCCTTGGACAACGATATCCAAATCACTCACCACTTAGGCACTACTATTTATTTCGAAATTCGATTTTGCTCTTGAAAAGAGCTTATATACCACCTGCTTGGAAGCGTGTAGAAGGGAGAAAGCTATGTCTACGTTTTGTAGCTTATGCGTTGCTAACTTCCTCCCGTTTTTCACATATACGGATGATGTGTAAAGGTATTATTGATGGTATACGAGGCAAAATGGGGCGTATTGACTACTAAAATTGGCACTGGATACTCCAATTTGTTACACACTTAATTTCTGCAACTCAACAAAACTGGCCTGCAAAGCCTTGATTTCAAATGCGACTGGAATATTAACTTCTCTTACATGATAAAGGGCATTTAAAATATTTATGCCTTTAACTGTATGACCAGAACGCAGATCAAAATGCTTCGTTCCAATTTCATTTTCATAAGTTTTTTCCTCAATTGTGTCATTAA
>CAYFOB010000403.1:4245-4476 GCA_964344525.1 uncultured Thiomargarita sp. | reverse complement strand
GGGTTATCCAATTGCGCGTTGCCATCTTTATTCTCATTCTCATCAACATCTACCAAACCTGAAATCGCACGATCACGAAGTGCATAGATGCGATCTTGAATCCCAGTTCCCAATGGATTGGGTCGATGCCCACTGCCAATCAATATCAAATCGTAATCTGAATAATCAGCTGACGTATAGTCAGTATCTGTTACTTTGGCAATTTCAGGTGGGTAAAAGAAACGTCGCTTA
>CAYFOB010000403.1:2688-4225 GCA_964344525.1 uncultured Thiomargarita sp. | reverse complement strand
CACTGCCCATCTTAGGATCTAAATCAATGCGCCACACCTGAGCGCCAGTATCCCCCACATAAATGCGGTTGGTGAGACCATCCCCAGAACTGTCCATCAAACTGAGCTCAGAGGGAATACTATAATCCATGCGACAATCAGGGGTTGCAACATATTCAATATCCGCCCCTGAGCTTGCATTACTAACCCACCATAAACGCGTGCCATCAGTAGGATCGACCATGTAGATTGCATTAGAATATGCACTGACGGTTGTATAACTTGCCGGATCATCCTGAGTATCAGACTCATAACCGCCGCCAAAGAGTAACACAGTTTTACTTTCTCCCCCATAGCGTACCTTGGTGGGTTTTGGCGTTGACCAAGTTTCCCCCAATTTTTCAAAACCAACCGTCGTGCCGCCCTTGATGATCCACAATAATTTGGGTTTATAAGTGCTTGAATAGCTCCCATCACTTTGATCAGGAGTTACATCCAATGCGTAGAGATTTCTCCCCCCCCGCCGCATGCCTACAAACAATCTGAGAGATTCTGTCGCACCATAAATGATACCGTCCTTGTTTACGTCCTTAATGATGAAAGCAGGAGTCCCATCAATACCATACAGAGTACGATTATTAATATTTGGATCATTCATCAAAGTTTGTTGAATGAGTAACCTATCTTTTGGCATAAACATCCACTCTTCAACCCCCGTATCTGCATTTAACATCCGAATAGCCCCTTCATTACTGGTGACAAAGACCTGAGTAATCAGATTACCATCAGCATCTTTGCCAGTCGTGATGGCACCAGGACTCCCATGCAAAGCATCCGCTAATACCCAATCGCGAGTACCCGCCCCAGTATCACCATTTTTATAACCGCGCACCCAATTAATCAAAGTATTCCGCTCTTCCATGGTGGCCACCCCAAAAAATGAAGGGGGGAGAGTGGCCTCTGTTTGACTATTTGTCAACTCAGTGAGTGCATTATCTGTTAAATTCGTATAAATTTTCCGATCCTCAGGTGTCGCTAAATTGGTGGACCAATAAATGGATCCACTCCCACCTGCCATAATCGTAGGGCCATCAGGTTCAGTAGTGCTGGGGTTCCAAATATCGAAAGCCTCATCAGAAATATTATTTTCTGCATTCATAGCCACTTTGGGCGGATCATCTCCATCCATAATTTCCCCTAGCGTGCAACCCCCAGTGCCGTCACAAATCGTGTATTTTTTAATATTGCCTGGCCAAAATGTACTATGCACGGGTTGGAACATCGCAAAATAAACATCATTATTATGCTTAAACTGGTTGAAGGCACCGATTGAAATTGATGGGGCCGCAAACGAGCTATAATCAGTTATTACCACCGCAGCGATTTGCCGAAAGGCCTCAAGCAATTCATCCGCAGAACTCGCTTCATAAAAATTGCCACCACCTGCCTCAGCCCAATCTCGCATATAGCTAGCACTGTCCAAATTGAAACCAATCGTATTGGTTACAATATTCTGTGTGCCTGGCAAATTGGGATCCAAGTCAATATCATACAAATA
>CAYFOB010000403.1:0-2669 GCA_964344525.1 uncultured Thiomargarita sp. | reverse complement strand
CCCCTCCTGGCATTCCTGGCAATGCTTTTACCAAATCCACCGAACCGTTGGATGTGGCAGCGCCATCTGTCAAAAAAACAATATAATTGGGCTGACACTGCGAATTTTGCGGTTTAATATAGTTGGCGTTGCCAACAATTTTTTCCGTCGCACACGCATCACTTGTAACATCCCCGCAATTTGGGGGTTCTATTGTACCATCAAGCACCAAACTGCCAATATGGCTGATACGATTCCTTTTCATGGCTGCAATATTGTCGTTGTTGTTATCATTCTAACGTTGCTTTCGATCTGCCCCATGGACGACAGCCCCCCCCATATAATATTGCCCAGCCTCATAAATAGCATCGACCAATGGAGTATAGCTGTTGGTTGTTATCTGACTAACCAATTCTTTCAAGCGGTGACGCACCGTTTTTTCCTCCAATGTCCCATCCACTTGGATACGCAGAATAGCCGCTTGTGAGGGATCATGATCAAAAGAAGCGGCACGGCGCAAACCGCTACCATTGACAAAAAATGCCATATTGTTAAAAGCTTCCCAATCAGCTTGATTAACAATTTCTTGAACAATAGAAGTCAAATCAGGTGTGGTATATTGTTCTCCTATCGTCCAAGCGGTCAATGGTTGGTCAACAGTGCTTGGGGTCCATTCCACCATAGCTGTTGTTTTAGTGCGATTAGACAACTCATTTAAGGTAGATGTAAATACACCAGCCGTTGTGCTTAACTCACCGCGGATTTCTAGCGCGACAGGTGTGCTCGAATCTGACTCTTTTGCTGTCAAAATCAGCTCAGCCTTCACAATAGTCGCACCCTGTTTGATAGGAATACTAGGAAAACGAAACCCAACAGTGCGGACTGTTGCGCCACTATTTGTCGTAGTCATTTCCAAAGTGGAACTTGTTTTACCTATTGTACCATTTGTACCATCACTGTATGGATTAAATTCTTCTACATCATCTGACGAACTTGCAATTTGTGTCGAATAAAGCGGTTTGTTACAACTCTCTGCTGGCACCGTATCTGGATCATATTCAACATGTAGCACCTGATTAACAGAATTCTCGTAGGATTTAATCTTGCGCAAAGAATCTGTACCATTTTCTGAAATAATAAACGACATGGCATTTGAACCACACCAACCGCTCCTATTAACAATTTCCTGCACAATAGGTATCAAATCAGGACTAGAGTAAGTCGCATCCTCAGTCCACGCCCCAATATCAGCCCAATCAACAGAGGCAGAGGTTAAAGTCCTGTTAGATAAATCATTTTTTGTCGCCGTAAAAGCGGGCGAATCATCATGATCTTCACCATGAATTCTAAAATTGGCAGTACCACTTTCACCAGGTCCACTGATAAAGTCAATTCGAGCCTGGGTGACAGTAGCGCCTTGCGGAATTTGGACTTCTTGAAAGCGTAAACCAACTTTTTGTGCCGTGCTAGTGACTTCGTAAGTAATACGTAATAAAGGACCATTTCCTTCGCCAGCCGTTCTAAATCTTCTATTGTTGTTAGGTAAATAAGTGGCTGGATTCCTGGCGAATCTGAATGCCATCGCATTACTTGTTGTCCATCCTGCTCTGTTGACAATTTCTTGCACAATTGTACGCATATTCTGTGTTGCATAACTACTTCCACCGCTCCATGCTTCCACATTATTCCAATCGACAGACGCTGTTGTCATCGGATAATTACTACTGATATAAAAATTTGTTTCTTGAAAACTGCCAGGATTATCGGCAGCCACACCATGAATCTGTATATTCAATGAATTAGAATTATCTTCTTGGCTATAAAAAACAATTTCTGCGTTTTGAATAGTCGCATTTGGAGGCACTTCCACAGAAGGAAAACGCAATCCAACAATAACTTCTCCCTTACTTGAACCACCCAACGCCATCCAATCATTACTTGTGGCATAAACCTTACCTTGTGGCTCGGCTCCCTCATTGGTTAGAAATTCACGTGCATCATCTGCATCCACTGTGATTTGCGATTCAACAGTAGAAATATCTCCCACACGATAAGTTGCTTCTAATATCGTTTCTCCAAGTAGCATGTTACCACTACTCATATCTTCTTCAACATCATCCTCTGAAGAAGAAATTCTCGCTTCGCTTTTGAAAGAGGAAGCCACCTGTTCACCAGGCACATTTGCGAGCGGCTCATCAATATAAGTGATAGGAAATCGTATAGGAGCCACCGCATCATCATCTCTACCGCTCAAGGGCTTTTCTCCAGAAAAAGTCATAAAACCGACATTGACATTTTCTAATTCATCCAAAAGTCGGAGCAAAGCATCTTGCATACGCTCTAACCGAGTCGTAGCCCCCCCATCTTTTTCGGACATGCTACCTGAACGATCTAAGACATACAAAACATTGGGTAAAGTGTTTCGATCAATATCTACCACTTGCCCCAAGTAAAGTTCAGTATCGTCAGCGTACCCAGGTAGCGACAATCCGGCTAAAAAAGCGGTTGTCAAAAAAGTGTGAAAACGTTTCATAATGGTACTCCGCTTCACTGAATGTTATTAAATGATGTTACGCACTTTTGTTCCCCCAACAATAACTACAAGGATTATAAGTACTGAACCATGAATTTTCATGTATTTTGGAGTCCAAAGCAGCGCTTTGGAAACCCATGCCCTTCGCTAAGCTTTG
>CAYFOB010000402.1:0-4476 GCA_964344525.1 uncultured Thiomargarita sp. | reverse complement strand
GGTGGATGACGCTCCGCGATCCACCCTACGCTTGCTGATCCATTTCAGCTTCATCCAAAGCTATTTCAAATAGTTCATCAAGAAAAGTACTCTGATTTTCTGACATAACATCACCATTAACAATTTTTGTCAAGCAAGCGTAGGGCTCCATTGCTGCACTAGACGAAAACGTTCCACACAACCTCAACTAAACTACGTGAAACTGCAACGGAAAATAACATTTTGACTCTTAACTTAATGGCAGTAGAGCGGGAGCTTGGGAACGAGAACAAATCATTTAGTACACTACCATTTTGGCTCTTCACCTTTTATCTGCTGTATGACAACTTCAGTAAGAACTGTATTTTTGCATTTTTTACATTTTCCTTCAATAAACTCTTTTCCATTCTCCCGATAAAGTTTGATTTCCATTATGCCAAGGTCAGCTTCATCACAATAGTCACACCAGGTTTCCGTAATGAACCAATCTTTATCAATTGGATCAAGATCATCAAAATTTAAATATTCCTTAACCATTTAACAAATTTCACCTTTAAACACTAATTCTTAGCTTTTGATATTTTTGTTGAGACAAAAGCACAACACATTCATACAAATTTGCATTCATTCAAAGAAGTATTAATGTATTTCCTCATGGAAGATTTTAATGAATAGTTAATACTTCTTAGAACGCAAATTGGTATCAGCAAGCTGTGAATTTACTTTTCAAAATATCTCAATCACATCGAAAATCGTCCAAATTGCCTTGGTACTCAGGAGGAACCCCTCGTCCTTTTTTGGGTAATGTCCATAAATTTCCATCTTTATCAACATAAATATCTAGGCGTGAATCGCCTATTCCATCTTTTAAGTCATGAGGGTCTACCCCTTTTCCCTTTAACCATTTCTCCTTTGGTTTTTTTAGGGAGCCAACAGGTTCTGTAGGAGGATGACTACCTTCTTCTTTGTCAGCACTCTCATCATTAGCATTTTCATTAAAAAATCCATTGCTTTGATTATTTTTCGCCCAAGGATTGTTATATCCCCACCAAATAGCCGCTGCTGTGGCCACTGCAGCCGCTGCAACCCAATATGCAGCCGGAGCCGCAACCAAAACAAATTTTCCATCAGGATCAAAATAATTGATTGGGTTCTGGTGAGTATACTCATAAATGTTCAATCCACCTTCAAGCCCAATCGGATCAACCGACAAATACCTCCCCGTTCCAGGATCATAAAACCGATGCCAATTATAATGCAACCCTGTATCAACATCAAAATACTGCCCAGCAAATCGCAAATTATTCTCAACCAGCCCAACATCAACCCGGGCCTTCCCAAACGCCTCATAAACCGCTTCCCAAACCACAATCCCTTGACTATCAACTAACTTCTGTGGCGTACCAAGATGATCAGTCTGATACCAATAATAACCCCCACTGACCTTCATCCACAACGGATTAGTCGTCCACACCGAATCTGGGTGATAACCATACCCCTTAATTTCTACACCACCCTCATCATACTCCCCAATGAGCCCTTCATCAGCATACACAAAAAAAGTCTTAATTCCACCAACAGACTTCCAAAGCCGCCGCCCAAATGGATCATAATAATACTCAACCAAAATATTACTATCACCATCTTCAACACGCACCAACCGATCTGCCACATCATAAACAAAAACGGTTATTTCATTACCAACCGTCTTTTTCACCAAATTCCCATTCTCATCGTACTCAAAACTTGCCTCGTCATCCGACTTAAACGCATTATTTTTATCAAATTCCGCATTATCGTTCAACCGATTTCCTAGCAAATCATAACTAAAACTCTCATTATTTAAAACCGGATCAGTTACCCCAGTCAAACGAGACAAATCATCATAAGAATAAGAATAATCGCCAAACTCAGTTGATTTTTCAGTCACATTATTGGTAGGCGAATATTTATACCCATAATCCATCAAAGAATTTGAAGCCGAATCCTTAACTTTCTTGGATTTTAACCGCATCAACGGATCATAAGTCAAATCAATTTGGTTGCCACCAGGCAAAGTGATTTTAGCCGGACTATTCCATTCAAACGTATTGTACGTCACACGCCCGACATCAGGAATATCAATCGCACTCAGGCGATTATTTCCATCATACTCATAGCTCACCCGAACCCCATCGGGTCCTGTAAAAGCCTTTTTCAAGCCATTGGCATAATACTCATAACTATAGCCCAAAGTAAACGAACCATAATCAACCGTTTCCGTTAATTTTCTTCCCAGCTTGTCATAAGTGTAAGTAGCCGAAGTCGTCTCATCATCAGAAGACAACAAATTGCCCACCGCGTCATAAGTGAAGCTAACCGACTTCACCGGATTATCATGATCACCAGCCGCAAAATAATCCACCCCTGTCAATTGAGAAATCGCATCATACGAATAAACAATTTTTTGCCCCAATGCATCAAGCTTGGTGGTCAGATTTCCTAGCGTATCATACTCATAGCGCGTTTCTTGCCCTTCTGGACGGATTTCTTTAATGACATTATCATTTTTGTCATACTCAAAACGTGTAATACCCTTATTAGCATCTGTGACGCTCAGCAAATTAGAACGTAAATCATAGCTCAGCTCTGTTATGCCACCAAGCGCATCAGTGATTTTGACCAATCTACCATGAGCATCATATTCAAACTTAGTCAGTTTTCCTTGTTGATCGGTTTGGCTAATGATATTACCTGCGCCATCATACTCAAATGAAACTGAATAGCTTGTATTCTTATCAAGCACATTTGTCGTTTTGACTAATTGTTGCAACTTATTGTAAGACAACAGTTTTTGATAAGTTGGATAATTAATCTCAACCGGCAAATTTGATCGAACCGGCGTTTGATTAGTTTCATCGTACTGACGCACAATTTTATTGTCCGCTCCATCAATAGATAAAGTCAAACGTCCTTCATTGTCAAATTCCGCAAAATCACTGTTTCCCAGCTCATCAATGATCTGAATTGGCAATTGATCAGAATTATATAGAATTTCACTCTCATTTGTGAGAGGATCCAAAGCTTTCGTTAACCGATCGTGTGCATTATACTGAAACTCTGAGCGATGCCCAGCGGCATCAATGACTGCCGTCAAATTCCCCACCGGGTCATATTCATAGCGTGTCACCTGACTCAAGGGATCAGTGACTGATAATACTTGCCCTAAAACGTCATAACTATAAGACCAAGTTGATCCGTTCTTATCCTTGATAGAGAGCGGATTGCCCATGGCATCATATTCCAAAAATTCCGTGGTTTGCCCCATTGGATCGGTTATTGAGACAATATTACCTTGATCATCATAAATTTTGACGATTGTCGTGGTTTCAGTATTCGCATCACCCATTCTTGTTATCGTTAAGGTTCGTGGGGTGGTACCATAACGATAGGTGGTTACTCTTTCTGCAGAAGTGCCAACCGCTTCGTTCTTTTGGAATAATTTGCCATTAACGTCATATTCGTAAGTCGTGACATTGCCCTTTTGATCTTTGTATTGGCTGACTTTTTGAAGGTCATAATTATACTCAAACGAAATACTTGAATTGTCAGGATAAACAATTCCAATCAAGTTTTCCCACTCATCGTATCGTTTGCGTGTGATATTGCCCTTCTCATCTGTTATCACCAAGTCACGTTGATCTTTTTCTATCGTGATGAAGGTTCTTCCATTGATGTCAATTCGTTTGGTTTTTCCGTCTTCATCTGACCAAATTTCCTTGATTTTCCCAGAAGTGCTTGTCACACTGCGATAATATTCCTTTGTGCTTGGGTTATATTCATAAACAAAATCATAGCCGGAGCCATCTTTGGTGGCAGAAATTGGACGACCATAGTTGTCATATACAAGCGTTAGTGTTCGCCCACCGGCATCGGTTTTGCTATTGATATAACCATCTCCATTATATCCATAAGTCATCTCTTGTCCCAGCACATTAATCACGCTGGTGAGCTGATCATTTGTATAGCCATATTCCACACGACGATTTTTTGAATCATAGACTGCCAGTATATGCCCTTCAGAATTACTGTCAATCCAAATGACTTGCTGGTCAAGACGGTCTGTTATACCAATCGCTAAGCCTTCTGGGCTATCATATAAGAGTTTTCCAAGAACAAGGTTTCCGTAGATAGCACTTTTGCCAAAAGACAGTAAGCGGCCTTTTTGGTCGAAGTTTTCCCAATTACCCTTCTTATTTTGCCATCTGTAACCATTAGCCAATGGAATAATTTTGGATTGGTTGTAGATATAAATCGGGTTGTCTTGTTGTGTCGATTCGTAAATCTCACCTTCTTTTTCTATTGAACTGATAAACTTTTCATTGTTATTATTAAGTTTATAGTTAAATTTTAAGTTGTTGGTTATCGGAGTCCAATGCCAAGCGCCATCGTAATATTGACGTATTATGGACAGCGTACCACCTGGCACCTTGACAAGTAAATCTTCAATTTTATCTT
>CAYFOB010000401.1:2231-4480 GCA_964344525.1 uncultured Thiomargarita sp. | reverse complement strand
AAATAAAATAGTGTTAAAATTCAATAGAACTTATCTACTTAAAAAGGGTGGTCATTTTGTTATTTTCGTTTTAACGTCCTTAGCAAGTCAGCAAGTGGTCAGTGCTATTGACCAAATGACAAGCGTCGCTTATGAAGCGCCTTATAGTAGTTCAAAAGATGGGATAACTGTGCACTTAAAACAGAAACTTGAACAACTGACAAATGGCAATATTAGGATTGCTTACCACCCTAAAACTGGGAAAGTCAGATTTTTAAGTGTCAATAGAAAATATCCCATTCCCGGACCTTACAACAACACATACTCGGCTGCCCCCATAATGACAGCCCGTAACTTTTTTGTCGAATATGGTCAATTATTCGGTTTGGCATCAGGTAATGCCTGTGAACTTAAAGTTCTGCGGAAGAAAAAGGCGAGTGGTGGTCGTACCATCATCAAGTTCCAACAGCTCCGCAACGGTATCCCCGTTTATGCGGGTAAAATCTTTGTTCAGATGGATAGTTCATACAACGTGACGCGGGTCAATGGCGAGCTATCTACCAAGACAAACGTCAGTACCATTCCTAAAGTGACATCATCAGCTGCGCAACAGGTGGCCACTGCCTTGGTGTCCAAACAGTATAAGGTTTCAAGGAATGCCCTTAGAGTAACCAAACCCGAGCTGTGGTTATATAACCCAGCACTGATCGGAAAAGGGAAAAATACTGAGTTTCTGGTTTGGCGCATGAATGTGCAAACAGCTTCTAAGCCGGTCAGGGAACTTGTCATGGTTGATGCATTAAAAGGCTTTGTTGTTCTGCACTTCAACCAGATTCAAAGCGCTAAAAAAAGAGGGTGATTTCCCAAGCAAAGCGTTGCTTTGCACTCCAAAAAAATTCAACTGGAGTGCAAAGCAACGCTTTGCTTGGGAACGACGCTCTGAGGATTTTTTTTTTAAATAGGAGAAGAATCGTGTTAAATAAATTTAGGGAAGTCATCTTGTCAAAATATGACTCATCCCCCACTTTCGTGAAAACATCGCGGAAAATCACAAAATCGCTCAAAATGTTTCTGGTTAAAAAGAGCGCTTATTTTGTTGTTTTCGTTTTGACATCTCTAACGGGTCATTTAGTGTTTGCTCAACAGACAGCTGTGGAGAAACTTAAACAACTGACAAATGGCCATATTGAAATTGCTTACCACACAAAAACGGGGAAAGTCAGATTTTTAAGTACTAACAAGAATTTTCCCATTGTAGGACCTTATAATAATACAGAATCGACTGACTCTGTAACGACAGCGCGTCATTTTTTGGCTGAATATGGCGAATTATTCGGTTTGACATCAGATCAGATTAGTGAACTGAGAGTCAAGCAAAAGGCGAGCGGTAATCGCTCCATTGTCAAGTTCCAACAAGTTCGTGGCAATAGACCCGTTTATGCTGGCGAAATTGTTGTTCAGATGGACAGCTCATACAATGTGACGAGGAGCAACGGTGAAATATCGACCAAGACAAACGTTGCTACCGATCCAAAGGTCACATCATCGGCTGCACAACAGGAAGCTATGGCTCTTGTCTCCAAACAGTATAATGTGTCAACGGATGCCCTTAGCGTCAGCAAACCTGAACTGTGGTTGTATAACCCTGCACTGATCGGAGAGGGAAAAAATACAGAGTTTTTGGTTTGGCGCATGGACGTGAAAACTGACAAGGCTTCTGAACCGGTTAGCGAACTGGTCATGGTTGATGCGTTAAAAGGCGCAGTTGTCCTGCATTTCAACCAAATCCAACACGCCAAAAACAGAATAACCTACGACAACAACAACGATCCCAATGCAGGGTTGCCAGGAATTGGTCCTGTTCGGTCGGAAGGAGAGCCTGCCACCGGGATTACGGATGTCGATAATGCCCATGATTATGCGGGTGATACCTATGATTTCTATTGGACCACTCACAACAGGGACAGTCTTGATAATGCTGGAATGGACTTAGTAAGTACAGTTCGTTTTTGTTTTCCGGGCGCGACATGTCCTTATCCAAACGCTTTTTGGAATGGTAGCCAAATGGCCTATGGCGACGGTTTCGCAGCGGCAGATGATGTTGTCGCCCACGAGTTGACTCACGGCGTAACGCAGTTTACTTCAAACCTTATCTATCAAAATCAGTCCGGTGCGATCAACGAATCGTTTTCTGATCTTTGGGGAGAGTTTGTTGATCTGACAAACTCAGGAGGTACCGATACGAGTGAGGTGAGATGGTTGATGGGGGA
>CAYFOB010000401.1:1958-2221 GCA_964344525.1 uncultured Thiomargarita sp. | reverse complement strand
AGTCAGGAATATGGCTAATCCACCGGATTTTGGTGATCCTGACAAAATGACGAGTTCATATTATTATTGTGGTACAGACGATAATGGCGGTGTTCACATCAATAGTGGGGTAAACAACAAAGCCGTGTATTTGATGACTGATGGAGACACCTTTAACGGCACGACGGTGACTGGCATTGGTATAACCAAAACCGCCAAAATCTATTACGAGGCGCAAACCAATATCCTGACTTCAGGAAGTGATTACCAGGACCTTTACTCTG
>CAYFOB010000401.1:0-1843 GCA_964344525.1 uncultured Thiomargarita sp. | reverse complement strand
AATATTAACCCAGGTGACCATCAACAACACAGTATTTCTCCTAGTGGGGACCAAGACTGGGTAACATTTACGCTCGACAGCCCCTCATCAATCACGCTTGAAACGGCAGGTAGCAGTGGTGATACGGTGATGGCGCTTTATGATAATAATCTTAATCCCCTTGAAGAGGACGATAATGGTGGTACAGATTTTTTCTCTCTCATTGATCGTGTTTGTGGTACAGATGAACTTCCGGCAGGTACCTATTATGCTGGAGTAGCTGATGCAGCAAACAACACCATAGACAGTTATACGCTGTCATTTGAGGCTGCGCCTTGCCTAAAGCCTAGCAAGCCCATTTTGGTTGCTCCCACCGGCGCTATTGCAAACCGCACACCGACTTATACCTGGAAAGCCTTGCCCCGTGCTGATTCTTATCAATTATTGGTGAATGATTCTGAAGTGGGCACACAAGGTGTAAACAAGTGGTATTCGGCTGCCGAGGTGGGATGTGCCAATGGCGAAGAGAATTGTTCAGTTACACCCCCCATGCCACTCAATCCGGGCAATGTCGTCTGGTGGGTACGGGCAAGCAATAAAGCGCACGGTGAAGGGCCCTTAAGCGACCCCATGATTTTCACTGTGGATATCATTACGACTAAACCCGCCCAACCCTCTTTGGTTTCGCCAACAGGGAACGTGGCTGATGATAGCCCCATTTATAGATGGGATGCCGTTGATACAGCAACCTGGTATCAGCTTTGGGTCAATGATCCATCCAACAATGTTGTGATTAATAAATGGTACACTGCCCATCGCGCGGGTTGCGCCGATGGCCGTTGCGAATTAGAAGCGAGTATCGCCCTTAACCTAAACGATGAATACACTTGGTGGGTACGGGCTTGGAATCAAGCAGGTTCCGGACCGTGGAGCGAAGCGATGACTTTCACAGCCACAGGTAGCCCGCCGCCTGCTATACTGATTTCCCCTCATGGGGATATTGAGGGAAATTTCCCAACCTACACTTGGCATCCCGTCAAAAATGCCACTTGGTACTATTTATGGGTTAGTGGTGGCCCGAAGTCATGGTATCGTGCCAGCGAAGTTGGTTGCGATGATGGTATGGGGCACTGCCAAATAACACCGGGCGTTTCCTTGTCAAAGGGAAAACATACGTGGTGGATACGAACTTGGAATGATAAAGGGCATGGTCCTTGGAGTGAGGGCATGATGTTTAGCATTCTCAATGAGCCAGCGCAACCTGCTAAAGCTAAATTGATATCGCCCAATGGAACGACTGCTAAGGTAAAACCGACCTATATTTGGCATAAGGTACCTAGCGCTACTTGGTATAGACTTTGGATTAACGATGAGGGAGGAAAGCTATTTACCAAGTGGTATCCTGTTAATAAAGCAGGATGTGATGCAAATCAATGCCAAGTCACCCCAGACGTCACCCTGATAGAAGAAAAGAATTACACATGGTGGATACAAAGCTGGAATCCGCTTGGCCATATTTGGAGTGATGGTTTATCATTTCGCGTCATAGCAGCAGGATTTGATGAACAGTTCAATGGTTCGTCTGCGCCAAACTGGAAACAGGATACTGGCACATGGACAGTCAGCAATGGCGCTTACCAATCGACTGGCGAAGGGGTGGCAGTTTTAGCAACGACAAGCTACAACGGGGAATTTGCCGACTTTGATTACCGTGCCAAATTGCTGCGAGAAGGTTCAGAGACTGCAGCAAACATACTGAGTGTTAGAGCGAGTGGTATTGTAAATAGTGCTGGCGAATACCCCAATCAATATATGTTTCTATATAGCAACATCGGTGGTTATGCTGTGTACAAGCTTGTGAATG
>CAYFOB010000400.1:0-4485 GCA_964344525.1 uncultured Thiomargarita sp. | reverse complement strand
AAACAGCCTCTAACGTTTTTTTTTTCGTTCCAAGCAGCGCTTTGCCGCTTGGGAATGCCTGCCCCGAAAAAATTGAAAATAGAACAACAATGACAAATAAGACCTTTATCATAATGCTTGGTCCAGACGGTGTTGGTAAAACAACCTTACTTGCTACCATGTATCATGAATTGTCGCATATTGACAATCAATCTGGTTTTAAATTTGTAGCAAGCAAAGATACGCAACATGATTTGAAGGAAGCTTATCAAAAGTTAAGTCGTATCATTGCACAACCCACTTTCACACCAACAGGCTCGCTTTTGAAGGGAACGGCTGGTATTGTTGAGCGCCAATTTGAAATCCTGTTTTTGGGTAAAAAAGAACTGAATTTGGTATTTTGTGATATTGCCGGTGGTATTATGCGTGCCAAAAGTGGCAAGGATTTTGAGGAATTTAAACAAAAATTAGAACAAGCAATTGTTATTATTAATGTGATAGACGGCTCTGCCCTTATAGAAGGTGATGAATTATTGTCTGCAAACAAAAATGATCCAAAACAAATTTCTGAGCACTTATTACCCATACTCTTAGATGGGCGAAATCATCTCATCTTATTTGTAATCACTAAGTGCGAAACGTGGTTGAGAAATGAAAAAAAACAAAAAAAGTTGGAGGCTGCCTTTGAAAAACAATATGAAATGATTCTGAAGCAGATTGAAGAACTTGAAAATGTGATCGGTGTTTTAATACCTGTTAAAACCCTTGGTTGTGTGGAATTTACCCATATTGATTATCATGAGAATCTTCAAGAAATGATTTTTGTTAGAAAACCTAATTTACAATTTAAGCCAGAAAATACCGATCAACCCTTACGTTATGCACTGGCATTTGCCTTGTTAGAACACAATCAAAATCGTACCAAGTGGAATAAATTTGTGCGCTGGCTTTGGAATGAAGATATTGCATTTGAAAAAGCATTAAGAGAATTTACTGAGGCACGTTCGCGAGCCTTTAAAATTTATGGAAATAGTTCATTGATTGAGGTGATAAAAGAATGAAAGTCAATCAAGTCATTTGGGAAGGTGTGGCTGTTCATACGCGAGACATTAAACCTGGGCAAGATTATGGATGGCAGGTTCAAACCGGTGATACACAGCTATTTAAGAAAATAGAGGAAATTCACCGCCTTGCACTGCGCGATATTGATGGTGATGCACCAGTATTAGCCGTGCTTCTTGACAAAAAACGAGTGGGGTTTCTGATTGGAGAATTGCCAAGTCCACGCATTGATCATAGCAACAGAGTGATACACAACACTCTTTATTTAGAATTTGATAAAACCTATCAGCAGTATGTTTTACCAACTGTTGCCACTTTGCTACAATGTTCAAAAAATACCTATAAGCCTCATGCGCAACATTTTAGCGATTACGCTGAAATCTTCTTTGAAAATTCTCCAAATAGACACTTAAAGACAGTCAATTTGCCTGATATGTGCAAGCAACCGAGTTCCGATTTGAAAAAAATCACTCATGGCAAATTGGCTTTGTTTTCTAATTCTGAGAACAGAAACCGCTGTGCGCGTTATTTGATGGATTTTAGCTCGCATAATAATTGCACCTTTATTTCTACTGGTAGGCTGAGTCTTGATAAATGTCAACAAGTTGCCAAAAAAAGTGATGAGTGTATTTTGTTGACATTATCATCTGATGTAGAATCTGAAGTTGAGTTGAAAAAAAGCCTATTTTCTTTTGGCAAAAGCAAGGCTTTGCACAGTTTTTTGTAACCTTCATAAAGGAGTTTTTTGTGAAAAAATTATTGACACTTTTTATTTTAGTACCATTGCTCAGTGCTTGTGGACCACCAAAAGTTGATTTTCCTGGGATTTTCAATCCAAAACGTAATAAGTCAGAAACAGAAGCAGAGTATCGAGCACGTCATAGAGAAATTTTAGCACAGTTTAATTATGCTGTGCAGCAACGTGATTTACGTTATCAAGTTGGTGAGGCGACAATGCTAGACGAGTATGATGATGTCAATCAGAACCTGTTAGTTGAGTACCAATTTGAAGCGGAATGGCTTAAGCAATTTCCTGACATCGAACTTGACAAGCCTAAAAAAGCCCTTGTTAAAATAGCACATTCTGACGTGCAAACTCTCAGGGAGGCTGGCGAAGATAAGCCACTGTTTTTGACGCTGGAAATGGATGGAAATCGTGTGAAGGGCAAAAGCATCGTATTGGTGGAAGACGGTCAAATGTGGACTGTCGCACACCACTTGGACAATGGTAATGGAACTGTCACAGATAGCCAGACAGGGCTGATTTGGTTAAAAAATGCGAATTGCTTCGACTGGAAAGATTGGCCTCAAGCGCAAGCAGTCGTTGACAAATTGGCTGATGGACAATGTAGTTTGAGTGATGGTTCAAAGCCAGGCATGTGGCGTTTACCTACTAAAGAGGAGTTGAAGGAATTATTGGATGCTAGATATGAGGCGCCTGCATTTTCTAACGCTGGGGAAATAGGTCAATGGCAAGAAGGAAATGCGTTTACAAACCTAAAAGCAGACTATTACTGGTCATCTAGCGCACACGTTGTCTCCATGAAAGATGTCAAACTTGAGTATTTTAATGTAGGTTATTTGTACGAGAGTGCTAAATCTAATGACTACTACGTTTGGCCGGTGCGTAATAAATAGTTGTTAGCCTCCAGGTATGTGTTTACTGGCATCATAACTGATGTTACGCACTTGGGTGCGTAACATTGTCAAAAACCACACTAACTACAAGGATCAGTACTTGCAAAGAGCCGAACTATCACAATGATAAAATTTATCCAACTCACAACCATTTTCCTAACAATCATGCCAGCAATTGGACAGGCTAATATTCGGGAAAATCTTTTTCAAAAACGCTTACAAGACAAGTCAATCATCGGCTGGAATAAAGGTGGCAGAAGTTGGCAGGTGGCAGATATAATCCAATTTAATCAATGGCTGCAAGAAATCACCCTCAACAAAAAGCAACAACATATTTTAAAAAGCTGGGGAATTGCCCATGATTGCTTTGATAGTGTTATCGCCCTGCATTTTATTTATGCGCTAAAAAAAGGGTTAGCACTTAAATACGGAAAAATCAATTCCATCACTTACACGCCCATGAAATTTATACAATTAGCCTTAAAAAAATATGGCACCATCAATGCCCATCAAATCACTTATGAAGTGGATCTTTGGAAAATCCAAAATTATCAACCTGGTTTGATTTATTTGTCTCCAGGAGAACCTGGACATGCTTATTATCTGAGTCACTTCACCCCAGATTTTTATGCTTACAAACTTGAAGGACCTTTTCCTGCCCATTTTGCGCAATTGAAAGTGGCTTTATTTACAGAATTGAACGTTGGAAAATCCTCTTTTAGAAGATTTCCGCTTTATATTAAGCGGGGTAATACAATAACAAGCGTTGTACCTAAAGCATTTCCTCAATCTAAGCATCGAAGCTGGTGGCGCTGTGTGGGTGAAGACAGCTATTATAAACGCCCATTGTGGGAAAATGTCAAAAATTTTATGAGCTATTATCACCATCGAATCACTTTTTATAAGGCTTCTCACTGTAAACACAACGTTTATTGGAATAAAAATCATGTCCTAAACCCACCCAAACGCCCAAACTATCAAAAAGCGGTTTTTCTACTCACAACAGAACTGTGCCGTTTATTAAAAGAAAGGGTGACCAGAGTCAATAGAGGATACCAAAATTGTTACGAACCATTGCTCATTAATGAGAAAAAATGTACATCACACCCTAAAGGAATTTATTCTACGCCTCATTTTGACCAAAGGATAGGAGATTTGACAAATAATATAGCAAATTTAGTGAAACACTATGGCATATCTCAAATAAAAACCCTTAAAAATATCAAATGTGGACCTTTTAATCTCCATCAAAAAACGGCTACCCCCCCCCTTTTTGTGAAAATTCCTATTTATCAAACCGTTCACACAAATAGAGTGACATTCAAAAAATGGCTACAAAATCTCTCACATGATCCACAAAAACCATTAACAAACAGATGGGGATGCAAATCTTATGATATTGAATATAAATGCCTAGAACCAGTCATCTATGACTCAATAAAAGCGGAAGAAGACACAGATTATAAAAATATTGTGAATTACGATTATTCTCTGCGCTTTTTAGAAAACAAGGTGATACTCAAATTTAAAGCTCACCTCCAAGGAAAAGCAAAAAAAGCAATAAAGAGCATTAGGTTTTCTTTTATTCAACAAGACACTCCTTTTATTTTTGATTTCCAACAAGGAAAAATAACCCTCATTCTAGATATCACCCCCTTTCGAGAAGAAACGGAGATTGAATTTATTGATGAATATGGAGAAACTCTTTTTGAGTTTATATTAGATTTGCCAAGGAAGTGATATTTCTAAACCCCATGAATAACTACACGGATTACTTTTAATAAAGGATAAACCACACAGATGAAG
>CAYFOB010000399.1:4146-4489 GCA_964344525.1 uncultured Thiomargarita sp. | reverse complement strand
GGATTTCAAAGAATGCCAACCCTGACGATTTTCCACCATTAGATGAGGCTTTGGAACATCCCGATGGGTTATTAGCTGTGGGGGGGACTTAACAGCTAATCGTATCATCATAGCTTATCGTTTAGGTATTTTTCCTTGGTACAACGACGATGAGCCCATTTTGTGGTGGTCCCCCAGTCAACGAATGGTGTTGTTTCCTGAATGTTTGAATGTGTCACGCAGCTTGCGTAAAACCATTCGCAAAGGTAAATTTGTTGTTACAATGGATCAAAATTTTCGGGAAGTCATAAAAGCTTGTGCTGGACCACGTTGTAATCAGGATGGCACTTGGATTACTCAGGAA
>CAYFOB010000399.1:0-4110 GCA_964344525.1 uncultured Thiomargarita sp. | reverse complement strand
TGCTTATATTCAATTGCATCATTACGGTTTTGCTCATTCTGTTGAGTCTTGGTATGAAGGACGTTTAGTTGGGGGCTTGTATGGCATTGCTTTGGGTAAAATTTTTTGTGGTGAGTCTATGTTTAGCTTGATGAGTGATGCCTCTAAAGTTGCCTTTACACATTTTGTCTGGCAATTGCGACGTTGGGGCTATGAATTGATTGATTGTCAGATGCAAACTCGCCATTTGCAAAGTCTGGGCGCGGTGAATATTCCGCGCCAACAATATCGCGCTTTATTAGATCGTTTATGTGATGCGCCTGGAAAAATGGGCGCGTGGCAGTTTGACAAACCAGAAGGTGAGTGTCATGAGTAATCGCATCCTTTTTAATCTGTTTACGACACCTCCCCACGAATGTAGTTATTTGCCAGAGCAGTTGGCAACAACACTATTTATGGATCCCTGTGCGCCTAAAAATACTGTTTTGTTTAATAACTTATCTCAACAAGGTTTTAGGCGCAGCGGGGAACATATATATCGTCCTAATTGTCAAGCCTGTCAGGCTTGCATACCAGTGCGTATTCCCGTGCGAAAATTTACCCCACGTCGCAGCCAGCGGCGCGTGTGGCAAAAAAATCAGGATTTAACGGTGTCCATAGCCGCTCCTGTATTTAATCCTGAGCATTTTGATCTCTATTATCGTTATCTCACCTCCCGTCACAAGGACGACAGCGTAAACAGCAAGACTCCAAAAGGTTATATGGAGTTTTTAACTTGTAGTTGGGCAAAAACTGTGTTTTATGAATTTCGTTTCAATAAACAATTGCTTGCTATCGCTGTTGTTGATTATCTAAATAATGGGCTATCAGCCATGTACACCTTTTTCGATCCTGAGCATGCTGCACGAAGTTTAGGTGTTTATGCGATTTTATGGGAAATAGAAGAGACAAAACGTTTGAATTTTAATTATCTTTATTTAGGCTACTGGGTTAAGGAGTGTCGAAAAATGAGCTATAAAACCGAGTATCAACTGCTAGAATATTTTTATCAAGAAAAATGGCAATCAGCACTTAAAAAATAACTTCAAAAAAAACTCTAGGGTAGGAGTCACTGCCATTAAGTTAAGCGCTTCGCTAAGCTTGGAACGAAAAAAAACGTTGAATTCATTGGAGCAACGCTTTGTACAGTTTTTCGCTTAACTTAATGGCAGTGGCGCTTCAAACCAACACCAAATTATCCCGATGAATCAGCTCTGGTTCATCAACATAACCAAGAATCTCTTCAATTTTGTCACTTGGAAGTCCCAATATTTTTCGTGTCTCCTCAACGTTATAGTTCACTAAACCACGCGCCACTTCTTCACCATTTTGGTTGAGACAAGCCACCATCTCGCCACGTGCAAATTGGCCCTCTACGTGAGTCACTCCTATTGCTAATAGGCTTTTTCCAGAATGGCGTAACACATTGACTGCGCCATTATCTAAATATAAACGACCACGCATTCTGAGGTGTGATGCAAGCCATTGTTTACGCGCAGCTAAGGGGGGTGTTTGAGTGGGGCGCAGTAAGGTGCCTATATTTTCTCCTGCCGCAATTTGCAATAGCACGTCATGAAGTCTGCCAAAAGCGATCACCGTTGCCGTGCCAGATCGCGCTGCAAGAGTGGCAGCCCGTAGTTTAGTTGACATACCCCCTTGCCCTAACTTTCCGCCCGTTTCGCCTGCCATCTCCTCCAAACGAGGATCACCAGCATGCGCCTCTTGAATCAAAGTAGCTGTTGGATCAATACGTGGATCACGTTCATATAAGCCACGTTGATCTGTGAGTATCACCAACAAGTCAGCTTAGCCACTAAACCTGCCAATGTGTCATTATCGCCAAAGCGAATTTCATCTGTTGTGACGGTGTCATTTTCGTTGACAACTGGCACCACGTTTAAATTGATTAGGGTGCGTAAGGTGCTACGAGCATTTAGATAACGCTGACGATTGGCTAAATCATCATGAGTTAGCAAAATTAGCGCTGTGTGCATGGCATGTTCTTGGAAGAAAGATTCATAGGTTTGTATCATGCCCATTTGCCCAACAGCAGCGGCGGCTTGTAATTGATATAAGGCGGTGGGACGTTGTGTCCACTTTAAGCGTGTCATGCCCTCTGCAATGGCACCGGAGGAGACTAAGACTAATTCGATATCGCGTTGATGCAAGGCAGCCATTTGTGCCACCCAGTTTTTAATTGATGCTTTATCTAAACCGCGTCCATCGTCGGTGAGTAAGGCGCTACCTATTTTGATAACCCAACGTTTTCCTGGTTTCTGGCGTTTGTTCATACGTCATTTATGATATACTATTTTGATTTTGATAGGTAAAGCTTCAGAATAAAACCTTCCTTAGGAGACACATAATGAAAGCCTCTAATTTATTTGTTCGTTGTCTTGAAAATGAAGGTGTTAAGCACATTTTTGGTATTCCCGGTGAGGAAAATCTTGATATCATGGACTCATTGCTCGATAGTGCCATTCAATTTATCACCGTTAGGCATGAGCAAGGCGCCGCTTTTATGGCTGATGTTTATGGGCGTTTAACAGGTAAAGCTGGGGTTTGTTTGGCAACTTTGGGTCCCGGTGCAACTAATTTGATTACCGGTGTTGCAGATGCCAATATGGATCATGCCCCTATTGTTGCAATCGCTGGACAGGCTTCGACTGCACGCCTTCACAAAGAAAGTCATCAAGTACTCAATTTGGTTGAATTATTCCACCCCATTTCTAAGTATAGCACCCAAATTCTTTTGCCAGAGGTGATACCAGAAATTGTTGCTAAGGCATTTAAAGTGGCAGAAACTGAAAAGCCAGGTTGCAGTTTTATAGATTTTCCGGAAAATATCGCTAACATGGAAGTGATTGATAAAGCACCTTTAAGGGTATTACGCCCCACAGCGCCAGTGCCCCCAAAAAAGAAAATTATTGAAGCTGCAAAACTCATTAATGAGGCGAAATATCCCATTATCATGGTGGGTAACGGTGCTGTCCGCGCCAACGCTTCTGCTGAACTTCGTGCCCTTGTGGAAAAAACAAAGATACCTGTTGCCACCACCTTTATGGCAAAAGGCATTATCCCTTTTTCTTATTACCTTTGCTTAGGGACTGTTGGCTTGCAAAGCACTGATTACGTCTCCTGCGGTTTTGATAGGGCTGATGTGATCATTTGCATTGGTTTTGATATGGTGGAATATCACCCTTATTTGTGGAATAAGGCAAAAGATAGTAAAGTGATTCATATTAATGAAGTGCCGGCTGAGGTGGATGAGTACTACACTGTCGAGGTGGGCGTCATAGGCAATGTTGGGGATACGATGCATCAGCTTTCCAAATTGGTTAAGCCTAAAAAGCAGACAATTTGGAAGAATTTGCGTAAAACCATTGTAAAGGAAATGCGAGAGCATATTGAAAGCACCGCCTTTCCCGTCAAACCCCAAACTATATTGTGGAATTTACGGCAAGCACTTGCCCCAACAGACATTGTGATTTCAGATGTCGGTGCGCATAAAATATGGGTTGCTCGCATGTATCAGACAGAAAGTCCGAACACTTGCATTATTTCTAACGGTTTTGCGGCAATGGGCATTGCTTTACCAGGCGCAATTGCCGCGAAAATTGTTTATCCTGAGAAGGTAACAGTTGCTGTAACAGGGGATGCTGGTTTCATGATGAATTGTCAAGAACTAGAAACTGCCATACGTCTGGGCACACCCATCATTGTTTTAATTTGGAATGATAAGGAATATGGGTTGATAAAATGGAAACAAGAGCAACACTTTAATCGCACGAGCCATATTGATTTTACCAATCCTGATTTTGTACAATTCGCGGAAAGCTTTGGTGCCAAAGGTTATCGTATTGAGCGCACAGCGGACTTGTTGCCCACGTTAAAACAAGCTATTGAGGATAACACAGTTGTTGTGATTGATTGTCCGGTGGATTATAGTGAAAATATGAAGTTGACGGAGAAGTTGGGAAATTTGGTTTGTCCTCTTTAAAAAAGTGCTCTGAATCAGAATTTTCAGAATGCAAATTCTGATTCAGACAAGAGTGGTTCTTACAACCAAATTACTTCAATTTTTTTTCTAGC
>CAYFOB010000398.1:0-4494 GCA_964344525.1 uncultured Thiomargarita sp. | reverse complement strand
TTTTCTGAAAAGGTAAAGAGTCTTCTCTCATTTTTTTCCAAAACAGCCTCTTAACTTTCTGTTGTGCTTCATCATCTGAAGTGTCTTCGCCATAATTTACATCCACACCTACTGATGCAAAAGCAATTATGATGTCTTCATATTTGAAATATATGGTCTCAAATCCGCATGAATTTAATTGGTTTACAGATGGTTCTGTATACACGCCTGCAATGACAGCACCTAAAAAGGGCTTGTGATATTTGTATTTTTCAGCGATTGGAAGTACGGCACCTTGTATTTCCTGTGCTTTGTTTTTGGAGTGTTTAGTATAACGACGCCAAGCACACTCAATTATAGCTGCTGGTACACCGAGTACAGTATGAGAGCCACCTCTTTCAATTACAAAATCTAAGTCATGTTTATTGCCATAAACATCGTTCCAAGATACTTTTTTCCCTCTACGTGCAGGGCGTTCTTTTCCTACTACATCTAGGTATAACTGCCTTTCTTGGCAAATCTGAGTAATTTCATTCTCAAAGTATTTTTCAATGAAATCACCAATCATTTGGCCTAATTTATGTACGGGTGCTTTTGCCATTACTAACCTGCCACCCTAAGTCTGCCTTCATGTAAAGGTACTGTATGGGTTCTGTTTTTCCATTTAATATTTCTATCTCTTAGTTTCTCAAAATTGAAACTATTAAAACCATTGGCCAGTGCTAACTCTCCGAGCCACCTGTCTGCTGGAACATATACACCATATGGTGCAGAATCACCGATTACAAAACACACTTTAGATCCAGCCTCCATTACTGTTCTTGAGTTTTTCCATATATTAGCCAAATCTAAAAAATAGGCTGCAATCATTGTATGGTATGTTTTTTTTCCGCCTTTGGTTAAACGTACTTTTTCTAACTCTCGTGTGACAGCAGTAAGCTCATCAATAATAGGTTCTAGTTGTGGTTCTTCTAGTATTTGGTCAAGTACGATTTTATCTGCCGCTGAATGCTGGGAGCATGAGCGCATGATTGTAGGTCTTACAGCGGTTTTTAAATCGCCCCAGCCATTTATTTCACCCCAAAACATCATTTCTAGCCTTGTTGCATCAGCATAATCATAATTGTTTGGATAAGGCGGCGATGTTATTAGTAAATTACATTTAGGAGTGCTAATTTCGTTTCTTACGTCTTGCTCGTAGATATGCGCTGTATTTTGCCAGTTATTATGTTTGGCATATTCCATATCAGATGCCATTAATTCAGCTTTACCTAAAAAAGCTTCATGCGCATCTAAAACCTTAGATTTAGATTTATTGGGTAAAACATACTGCCATTGAGCTGTGCCCACTTTGCTACAGGCACGTAATATTGAAGTAATGTTCAAATGTACCAATTTCCAAATAGGGTCTTCTGTTTTCAGCTCTTCAAAAGCGATTTTTAGATTATCCAGAGCTGTAAGGGAATTAAAGTCATAACACTTACCCAATAAATTCGATTCATCATGTCGTTTTGTTTTGTTTCTACTTTTTTTGGCTAGTTTAGATACTTCCTGACATGCTTCTTTAAATTTTGATTCGTCTAAATGCCATAAGTTTTTGGCTTTTGCAATTCTGGCAACGAATGGGTGACCATCAAAGCCATACGCATTATTACCGCTTGCACAAGCTGCAATTGCAGTTGTACCCGACCCAACAAAAGGATCAAAAACTTTAGCTTCTACGCCTGTTTCATCTTGAAACTTTCTTATTTCTGATTGCACCCACTCAGCGGAAAATCCAGCAGAATAGCGAAACCACCTATGGATAGGTAGCTTCATGTTGTCTGTGAATGTCCCTGAACGTGCTAATTTTGTACTCATTCGGTCTATTCGCTTAAATTCTAATGATGATTATCATTTTACCTGAGTTGGTTAGATATGTCCATGGGTTGTTTTTGGGGTATAACGCTTCACATCACCGGCAGCAAAAAGCAGAGCGAGGAACGAGCGTCGCTTTTTTCTGTCCAAGTGCATGTGATTGTTATGTTCTTTATGTTTACCAATAAACGGGGTCATTGAATTCCTTAACGCACACCGGACATTCATTAATGGTTGGAATTGACTCTCCAGTTAAAGATTGACCGAGCCATCCAAAAGGCATTGAAAGCTTTAGCGGAGACTGAATTATATTTACTGATAGCGCCTGAAATCCCACCTTTGAATAAAAGGATGGATCTCCATATGTGACAACAACATTAATAGAGCGATTTTTGAGATCATTTAGCCCGTAATTGATTAGTGCCTGTCCGATGCCTTTTCCCTGATGTTCAGTGCTTACTGCAGCCGGGGCAAGCATGAAAACCTGAATAGGCTTACTAAACTGAAGGCGAGTGAAGAAAATAGAACCAATAAGATTTTCATTTTCATATACGCCGAAACAGATTACTTCATTATTGTCGATGTTTAATGCTAACTGTGAAGAAAGGTTTCCAATCAATCTTCCTTCCTTTTCACCCTCTGATGATGTGAATACAGAAGTGAATAGCTCTTCCACCTCTTTTTGTTTTGATTTATCAAGAACTCGGTGAATCATGCCTTACCTTTCAAGATTGCTGCGCTTTCTGCTTTTGGAACATAACGCCGCAAATCAGCCGAGCCGTAAGGAGCGGTAGCGACTGAAGGCGTCGGCTGGATTTGCATTGTTAGGCACTTTTTCATTTAACAAAGATATTGGTTAAACAGATGTAGCCAAATTTCTTTTCTTGAAAGAATTCAATACTCGATCATGCCATTCACTAATGATCTGCGTGGTAGGTGCATTTTTATTAACGCATTTTTCAAGTGTACCTCTTGGTTGAGGCAAGGTTTTTTCTTCTAATTCCCAATCTAGTATGCGGATTGGTCTTCGATGCTCTATCCATCCTATCTCCGTATCATCATTTTTGACATGGTAGGCACCACCAATAACCTGTACTAAAGCAATCAATTTGGCACCATTTTTAATGGCTACTACGTCATTTACTTTCATTTCATTTTGAAATGATGCTATCACTGCCTGCCCTTGAGCCCAATCGCCTAATCCAATTATTCTTTTGTGTTCGAGAATTGAATATACATGTTCGTCAGCGAATGATTTGTCGTCGGGGTGCATTTGCATGTGCCAATAGGTCATCTATTCTCTCCTGATTTGATAGTTTTATTTGTGCCTAACAATATTATTACTAAACTATAGCCAATTTGTTTCCGATGATCAATAATATCAATGTGTTAGTATAAATATTTGCGTTAAAATTAATGCAAGTTGTTGATATATAATAGTTATTATGATATTCTAATTTTTTTAAACCTAATCGGAAAAAACACAGATGAAAAAAAGAGAACTCAAAAAAAATAGCAACGCTTTTATACGACGAGTGCTTAATAAAGATTTAAGAACACTAATAATCCAAGCCGGTTTTCCTTATCACAAATCACCGCATCTTTATCAGTGGCTGTGGGTTTTTATTTTATTACCCTTTTTACCAGAAGATACTTTAAATGAATATCGTTCCAAGCATGGGAAAGAATTACGTCGTTTATACAAAATTCTCGCAAAATATCCAAATTCCTTTGAAAAATTGGTCAGTTTATTGTCTATTCCTCTGTTTTTTGAATTATTAGAGGATTTTGGCAATTCAAATGAAAGTTGGAAAAGTCGAAAGCGTATTCAATTAATTGTTGATGACACCAAATCTGAAAAAGACGGACATTGCATGGAATTTATCCATAAACTCTTTGAAAGTGGGAAAAAACGATATATCATGGGTTATAACTATTTGTTTGTTATTGTTATGTCTGGTAATTTTATATTTCCATTGTTTGTAAGTTTGTGGTTACCCAAAACTCATGTTAAACACCGTTCAAAGAATGATATGTTAATTGATTTTATTGATAATTTAAAATCTATGGCTACAGCTAGGGAGCAAACACTGTCAGAAATTGAATTATCCTTTGATAGTGCTTATTGCGTACAAAAAGTTATGCAAGCCGTTTCCGAGTTTAGAGTTATCACCAAACCTGACAATAATCACAAATTTGAATTTGAAGGTCAAAAATTGACACCGGCTGAGTTAATTGAAAAAGTCAAAAATAGTCATTGGAAACCTTTAGGGCCAAACAGATTCTATCAACGATTGTGTGTTTATCATCATTCTTACGGTAAAGTCGTGCTAATTGTCAGAATGAAATCTCTAAAAAACGGCAAAATTATTTATGACGTGTTATTGTGCAATGCCTGTTTTTATACAGCAAATCGGATTGATAAATGTTATTTAAAGCGATGGAACATTGAAATGCAATTTAAGTACTATAAACAATACTTAAATCTTGGCAAAACTCATTTCATCAAATTGGAGGCCATTCAATCTTCTTTATATTGTGTCGCTCTTGCCGGATTATTGGTAGCTTTGTATTGTCGTTCTCTAGCTCGAATTCCCAGTTTTAAAAGAGCTGTAAAACAGATTATATCATTCTTCACTTTTAAAGAATTATTTTATA
>CAYFOB010000397.1:0-4526 GCA_964344525.1 uncultured Thiomargarita sp. | reverse complement strand
ACGTTCTATCAACATAGTAGTAATTTTCGGTAATCAGCTTCTCAAAGGAGCTGACGCCGTAAGGTAATTTTATAGACATAGGATTTTTCATTCAAGAAAAAATACATTCTTCAACCACTTCCGCCTTTTCACCCACAAACACAATCACCCAACTTCTGAGATTTTCCAATTGTTTAACCTCTTCAAAATCAAGATACCCTTTGATTTGATTTTTCGCCTCTCGACGTGTTTGTTGCAATTTTTTCCGCGCGGTTTTCTTTAAATATTTGAGTTCAAATAAAAATTGATAATTCGGAAAAAAAGGGGGGCGATAAAGAAACATGACATCCGGGTACTTTTGCTCAAACTCGGGCTCACTTTTGATAAAGTACAAGTTGGATAAACTCGCAAAACCGACAAAGAGTGCTTTGATGTATTTTTCATCAAGCTGCACAAAATCACGATTAGATAAGGTTTCTAAAGCCTTTTCAATTAAACCCACAAAATCGGACACTTCATTGTTTTGCGCCATTTTTTTCAGCTTTTTGCGAACATCAACCGTCTTAAAATCCAATTGATGTTGTTCCTTCAAAGACGCTAGAAAAAATTCCCAGTATAATCCTTTAATCACGTAATTTGGAAAAGAAAATTGAAATAAGGAAATATCAGCCTCTTTAATCGTGACAAATCCCAGATAAAATAACAAACTGATAAAATCATCTTCCGTGAACTCCTTTTCAAAGCTGAACTGCTTTGTCAATAATCCCTCAACCACGCCCGTTTCAATCAGCGCTTCAAGAACGATATTATTACGTTCTAGCATTCCTAAATGAAATAAACGGCGAATTTTTCCATAATCTGTGGCGATATTGCTATCAATTAAATCTCTTGGATATGTGTTTTTATAAACAAATTCCTTCAAAAAATAAAGAACCATCTCCGGATTATACAACTTGGTTTCCACATTTTCTGCAAACAAGAAGCCATTGTACCATTTTCTCAAATCATTTAACACTTGCTTTCTTTCTGCTTCCTTTATGTCTGGTGCCGTGAGCGATAAAAGCGTTTTCACCTCATGTTCCGTAAACCCCATCATTTCGTGAAAATAATGATGAGTTGAAAAATTGGCGGCAATATTAAATCCACTCGTTAAACTGTCCAAGGTAATTGGAGTGACACCGGTTGCAAAAAAACGATCAACAATCCCACGCCACGTCGCTTCTTTGATCGTTTCATAAAACTTACGAACGAAACCGTTACGACTGATAAACTCGGAAAAATAGTCAAAGTTGAAAGCCAAAATCTCATTGGCAAAATGATCATATTCGTCAATCATAACGTATATGTTCTTTTCTTGATATTTGTCAAAAAGCGCTTTTAGCACTTCGTGAGGCGACGTTTTTGACAAGACTTCTTTTTTGAGTTTTTCGCTTAAATTCGTATAAGTTCTCAAAAATTGACTCACGCCTTCTCGTACATTGCTTAAAAAACCTTCAAAGGTCGTTTCAGTGGAACTGGTATCAATCCGACTAAATTCAAAGCACAAAATCGCAAAACTATTGGCTTTTGGGGTTGGATTTTGACCAATGTAGTATTTGCCAAAAAGGCTCGAAAATTGCTCAGCAAATTCTAAACCATAATAATGCCAAAGCATAGAGACAAACAAACTTTTGCCAAATCGCCTGGGGCGTAAAAAAAAGACATAAGGCTCATTGGCGTACTCTAGCTTTTCAATGTAGGACGTTCTATCAACATAGTAGTAATTTTCGGTAATCAGCTTCTCAAAGGAGCTGACGCCGTAAGGTAATTTTATAGACATAGGATTTTTCATTCAAGAAAAAATACATTCTTCAACCACTTCCGCCTTTTCACCCACAAACACAATCACCCAACTTCTGAGATTTTCCAATTGTTTAACCTCTTCAAAATCAAGATACCCTTTGATTTGATTTTTCGCCTCTCGACGTGTTTGTTGCAATTTTTTCCGCGCGGTTTTCTTTAAATATTTGAGTTCAAATAAAAATTGATAATTCGGAAAAAAAGGGGGGCGATAAAGAAACATGACATCCGGGTACTTTTGCTCAAACTCGGGCTCACTTTTGATAAAGTACAAGTTGGATAAACTCGCAAAACCGACAAAGAGTGCTTTGATGTATTTTTCATCAAGCTGCACAAAATCACGATTAGATAAGGTTTCTAAAGCCTTTTCAATTAAACCCACAAAATCGGACACTTCATTGTTTTGCGCCATTTTTTTCAGCTTTTTGCGAACATCAACCGTCTTAAAATCCAATTGATGTTGTTCCTTCAAAGACGCTAGAAAAAATTCCCAGTATAATCCTTTAATCACGTAATTTGGAAAAGAAAATTGAAATAAGGAAATATCAGCCTCTTTAATCGTGACAAATCCCAGATAAAATAACAAACTGATAAAATCATCTTCCGTGAACTCCTTTTCAAAGCTGAACTGCTTTGTCAATAATCCCTCAACCACGCCCGTTTCAATCAGCGCTTCAAGAACGATATTATTACGTTCTAGCATTCCTAAATGAAATAAACGGCGAATTTTTCCATAATCTGTGGCGATATTGCTATCAATTAAATCTCTTGGATATGTGTTTTTATAAACAAATTCCTTCAAAAAATAAAGAACCATCTCCGGATTATACAACTTGGTTTCCACATTTTCTGCAAACAAGAAGCCATTGTACCATTTTCTCAAATCATTTAACACTTGCTTTCTTTCTGCTTCCTTTATGTCTGGTGCCGTGAGCGATAAAAGCGTTTTCACCTCATGTTCCGTAAACCCCATCATTTCGTGAAAATAATGATGAGTTGAAAAATTGGCGGCAATATTAAATCCACTCGTTAAACTGTCCAAGGTAATTGGAGTGACACCGGTTGCAAAAAAACGATCAACAATCCCACGCCACGTCGCTTCTTTGATCGTTTCATAAAACTTACGAACGAAACCGTTACGACTGACAAACTCGGAAAAATAATCAAAGTTAAAAGCCAAAATTTCATTGGCAAAATGATCGTATTCGTCGATCATAATATAAATATTCTTCTCGTCATACAATTCAAATAACTTCACCAACATGCCCTCAGGGGAACGCTGTTGAAGTATCCCTTTTTTTTCACTTTTGGAATATGTGGTATAAGTTTCTAAAAACCTATAAACGCCTTGATGAACATTCCTTAAAAAGCCTTCAAAGGTTGTTTCAGGGGTACTGGTATCAATCCGACTAAATTCAAAGCACAAAATCGCAAAACTATTGGCTTTTGGGGTTGGATTTTGACCAATGTAGTATTTGCCAAAAAGGCTCGAAAATTGCTCAGCAAATTCTAAACCATAATAATGCCAAAGCATAGAGACAAACAAACTTTTGCCAAATCGCCTGGGGCGTAAAAAAAAGACATAAGGCTCATTGGCGTACTCTAGCTTTTCAATGTAGGACGTTCTATCAACATAGTAGTAATTTTCGGTAATCAGCTTCTCAAAGGAGCTGACACCGTAAGGTAATTTTATAGACATAGTTAAATTTTTTATTGCTATAATGTAACAAATGTTACGCACTTTGCTCCACAAAGGGAAGTTTGGACTCCTACCCATCAGCTCATTTTTTGATAAATTTTTTCACGTTTGTTCACTGTTTTATAACAATCACTATAAAGCGTTGAAAATAGAGACTCCGAATCCCCTAAACCTAAAAATCCTAATCTAATCAAACTATCATACAACAATTTATGGACTCGTTGTTGAAGTGAATTGTTAAAATAAATGAGCACATTTCTACATAAAATCACATGAAATTCATTAAATGAGCTATCAGTTGCTAGATTATGCTTAGAAAATATGAACCTTTCTTTTAACCATGAATGCAAAATAGCATGATCATATTTAGCAGTGTAATACTTGGAAAAAGCGCTTTTTCCACCCGCTGCAAGATAGTCATGAGTGTATTTTTGCATCAAGTGGAGCGGAAAAACGCCCTTTTGGGCTTGTTTTAGAGCAGACTCGTTGAGATCAGTGGCATAAAAACGGCAACGATTATACAATCCCTCCTCATACAAAAGAATGGCCATAGAATAAACTTCTTCTCCACAACCACACCCCGCAAACCAAATGCGGATGAAAGGGTATGTTTTAAGCCAAGGTACAACTTCTTGGCGAAAAACCGCAAAAAAATTCGGATTACGAAACATAGCTGAGACAGTGATGAAAAATTCATTGAGTATGCGATAAAAGTCATCTTGATTGTGGAGTATCTGTTCTTGCAATCGAGAAATTGTCTTGAGATTTTCTTTTGCCACGAGCTGCCGTATTTTTTCATGTAAGGTTTGTGAGGCATAGTCACGAAAATCGTAGCCGTAGTATTGGTAAATGCCTTCTAGCAATAAGTTAAATTCAACGCTTTCTGGGGATGGTTTCATTTATAGGGATCTTTACTGATGTTACGCATCTTGTTTCCACCCGCAATAACTACAAGGATTACTTTTAATAACTGATGTTACGCACTCTCGTTCCCAAGCTCCTGCTTGGG
>CAYFOB010000396.1:3403-4533 GCA_964344525.1 uncultured Thiomargarita sp. | reverse complement strand
AGAGGATATACCTCAGATGCCACAAGGTTTTCCAATAGTTCATTATGTAAATTAGCGGTTCGACTTGTCACTACATCAACAATAATCAACCCCAATCCCTGCTGTAGATACTGCAAGCTTTTAGACACAAAAACCCTTCGATTTGTGGAGCGATCCTTGTTAGCAGGACTGACTAATTCGATAGCACCTTTTAAAGTTGGCCCTTCTTCTTCGTTAAAAATATTAATTTCTACCAACTCAGAAACCGGTTGAAAAGGCAAGGTTTGTGAAGGGGCAGGAGGAACCCATTTAAAAGAATGTTGTGGTATCAGCTCTAGCTTTTCAGGTAAATCATAAATTTCTCCCTGTAAAGGTTCTTCAAAGGTTGCCACATCAATTTCTATACTAAATTGTACATTGGGTTCGGCAAAGTAACCCCTTGGTAGAATATGGTTCAAATGTGAAGCAATATAAGTTGCCCAAGCATTATGAAACGCATGCCAATGACGATGTATGCTTAAGGGAGGATGAAAATGATCTTGTAAAGCCATAATAAAAGTAATCGCTTTCCGTTATTGATTGTTAGAACGAGGATGCGTAACATCAGTTAAGAAAAACGCTTTCCATCATAACATTTTTTGGCAGAACGTATAGAAAAATAATTGGCTAGAAACGCCGGTTCATTGCGATAACTACTGCAAGAGGGCGAAAGTTTCCATACCTGGATATTTCCGCCATCCTGTAGTAGTCAGAACCCTTTCAGCAAACTACAGGAGAATTCAAAATGAATAAATTAATTACCATGCTGTTGGGTGTTGGGCTATTTGTTATTACGCTGAACGCCAACTCAAACGATGATGGACTTGTGGCTTTTTATCCTTTTAATGGTAACGCTAATGATGAAAGTGGGAATGGAAATCATGGGACTATTTATGGTGCGACGTTGATTGAGGACAGATTTTGGAAGGTTGATAGCGCGTATAAATTTGATGGAAGTGATTTGATTGAAATACAAGAAACTGATAGTTTAGATATCACAAAAAACATAACGATTGCCTTGTGGGTTCAACCAGATGGCGAACAACCCTTCATGTATCCCACTCTGTTATCAAAACATCGTGGAAAAATTCCTGGTGCTCAATATCAGATTG
>CAYFOB010000396.1:0-3393 GCA_964344525.1 uncultured Thiomargarita sp. | reverse complement strand
TAAAGAACAATTAATTCTATATCAGATTGGTTTAGAAAGCATCAGAAATCAATCAAGAATCCGATTTTGCGTGGCCCCCAGTTGCCAAATGGGAAAAACATCTTTTGCTCATGCCCAAAAAACTTTCATTGCAGTTACTTATGATGGCAATAATATTAAATTTTATCTCAATGGAAAGTTAGATGAAAAATTTGAGTATCAGGAAGGGCTTGTTCACTACAGCGCTAATATAGTGATCGGTGCAACATCTTATTATTGGCATTATTTTCTAGGCGTTATTGATGATATCCGAATTTATAATCGTCCACTTTCAGCCTCAGAAATTGAACAACTCTACAACAAAGCACCGTCCCCGGTGGTCACCTCTATTACCCCAACCACCGGCACAGTAGGTATTGCAATGGACTACAGCATTACTGGCAACAATTTGCCAACTACCTTAGTTGCTCAAATTGGAGGGAGCCATTGTACAACACTTTTTAGTAGCGAAACACTGGTTGAAGTGAGTTGTACACCGCTTGTGGCTGGTTATCAACGTTTTTTTGTTAAAGATAGAGGTTTAGCGGTTAGTGGTTCAGAGGGGGTATTTGTTTTTGTGGCTTATAGGTGATTTTAGTGTCTTCACGCTATGTAGGGCAAATCTGTGGGCATTTTAACTACAAGGATTTGATATAAGTCAAAACATTTAAAAAAATAAACCCAATCCTTGTAGTTAGGGAATTTGCTAGAATTCATCAAATCACTTATTTAGCTGAGTCAAAAATGACATTCACTAGGCTAATATGTCATAAACCAATTGACAAAAAGTCATAATCATGAAAAAATGTGAATTTTTAATTATCTTAAAAACTAATATGGAACAGATCATTATTCAAGTCACCGATAAAGAAAAAGCACAATTATTGTACCAACTCCTTTCCGCATTAGATTTTGTGAAGTTCCTCACAAAAGTAGAACCAGATGTGGACAGTGCTTCTTCAACTAAAACGCAAGAAGATTTTTTCTCGTTTGCTGGCTTATGGGCAAATAGAGAAGACATTAATATTCACTCACTTCGTCAACAAGCTTGGCCAAAAAGGTATGATTTATGATCCTTTGTGATACTGATATTCTCATTGAGTTTTATAAACACAATCCACAAATTGTTCAGGAATTTCATTATATTAAGCCACATAACATTGCTATTAGCGTAATTACTCAAGCAGAATTATATTTTGGAGCATTGAATAAAGTTGAACTTGAAAAAATCAAACGGCATCTTTCATGAATTTTGTGTATTTCAGTTGATGGGGCTACTTCACAACAATTTATTCAACTGATGGAAACATATTCTTTGAGTCATAAGTTGAGTATTCCTGATGCGATAATTGCAGCAACGGCTTTAGTTCATAAAATAGAATTATATACACGAAATACAAAGGACTTTCGTTTTATTACTGACATAGCACTTTACGAAACAGTCAGCTATTGAATAGGAACGAGCGGCTATTATGTTATAAGTACTGAACCATGATTTGGAGTCCAAAGCAGCGCTTTGGAGACCCATGCCCTTCGCTAAGCTTCTTCCTCCAAAATGCTGTAAAACTTGTGAACGGGTACTTACTCAACATCGTCACAGATTGAGCGTTTTCACGATAGAAATCTGCGCGCTTTTGCCTTATCCTTTTTTGGTAGTGCCCAATAAGTCTTGGGGACTACCTTTAAAAGTAATCCTTGTAGTTATTTACGGTTTTGACTGCAAATAATAATCAACTTGGACCTTCCATAGAAATAAAATTTTTGGTAAATAAAAGCTTATACTGGACCTTCCATAGAAATAAAATTTTTGGTAAATAAAAGCTTATACAGAAATTTACCAACACGATAAGCAAAAAAACCGCCTAAGGCAGTTATGATAACGATCATAATCATTACCACATAAGTTTCAGAAGACCATTGCAAATTTCCAGAAAATAGCCCAAACATCATGGACTGGCCAGAATATAACCCCGCTAAAAATAGCAAAAAAAGTGGAAAAACAAGTACTCCAGTCAATATTCTTCTAAACAGTCCCCAAAGACGAAAATATCCTCGGCACTGGTGACATTGATAACCCTCAGAAATTGGAAGAGTAAAAATAGGTGCTTCAAGCAATGTCAGTTGATTAATCAGCTCAAATTGATCAAATTGAGTTTTCTTACATTTGGGACAAATACCTTGCACTATAGTATTTCGTTTTTTTCCGATTGTCCAAGACTGTTTTACTATGGCTTTGCCAATAACAATGCCAAGCAAAAGCAATAAGAACAGAACTGGAAGCAAAAATATGGCACGAAAGATTTTGACAAACCATTTTTTTCCCACGATTAAAAATGGTTCTTTGTGATCATCAGATTGCCTAAGCGCAATGTTGCGGTTGTTTTGAGCAGCCTGATAATCTGGTTTGATTTGCAAGGCTTTGTCATAATTTTCAATCGCTTGCTCATGGTGTCCTAATTTCTCCAGCACAACGCCACGATTGTTCCAATCTTTGCATCCCTCACTGTTTAATCGTGATTCGCTTTGATCATCAAGCTTTAAATCTTCAAGCGCAAAATCAAGCAAATCTTCATGTTCATCAAGGCTTAAAGCACTTTCCTCCTGCTTTCCTTGAAAAACCACAAAATTATCGTGATTTTCCGGTTGAAATTGGAAACCCTTTTTATCAGCGAGCTCTGACATGAGAAGCGCTGCGGAACGATTATCTGAAGCTTCACGAAAATCAGGTTTGATTTGCAAGGCTTTATCATAATTTTCAATGGCTTCTTCATAGCGGCTTAAATTCATAAGCGCGAGACCACGATTGTACCAGCCCAAGTGATAATCAGGTTTGATTTGCAAAGCCTTGTCAAAACTTTCAATGGCTTCCTCGTAGTAACCTGAATTTAAAAGAGTGAGACCATGATTGTTTAATTCTTCAAGCGCAACGTCGCGTTTTTTTTGAGCCTCCGGATAATTTGGTTTAAGTTGCAAGGCTTTATTATAACTTTCAATGGCTTCCTTATAGTCGCCTAAATGTCCCAACAAATTGCCACGTTCATACCAAAGCTCAGGAAAATCAGGCTTGATTTGTAAAGCTTTGTCATAACTTTCAATGGCTTCTTCATTGCGGTTTAAATTTAAAAGCGCAGTTCCGCGAATGTACCAAGCGTTGTGACTATCCGATTTGATTTGTAAAGCTTTATCACAACTTTCAATCGCCGCTTCAAAATGGCGTAAACTGAAAAGCGCAGAACCACGCTCGCGCCAAACCTTATGTAAATTCGGTTTGATTTGTAAAGCCTTATCGTAACTTTCAATTGCTTGCTCTAAATGGCCTAACATTAAGAGGCTGTTTTGGAAAAAATGAAAAGTCTTTTTCAGAAAACGAGAAAG
>CAYFOB010000395.1:0-4562 GCA_964344525.1 uncultured Thiomargarita sp. | reverse complement strand
GATTAAGCGGTTGGGTGAAGGGAATTATGGCGTCAGCCATATCGATTGTGGCATCCCGAAGAGGTTCTAGGGTTGTTCAAGTCAATGCGGCGTACTCTTCTCAAATTTGTTCACAGTGTGGATGCTTCGGCAAACGCGCTGGCGATAAGTTTTACTGCGCCTCAGGGTGCGGGGTGAGTATGCAAGCGGATTTGAATGCAGCAATTAATGTGAAAGCTCGAAATGATGATAAGGAACTTCATCGCTGGCTTCCTTTTCAAAAAGTGAAGCAAATCTTGCTGGAGCGTTGTTGCCGAGCGGATGAGACAGCCCATCCCGTACTCCAGTTACAACTTTTTTAAGGTTATTAACGGAGAGAGAATTATCAGATTTCATTTCTTCCGAGAAATGTCCAAGGATGGCCAAGAAAAAAGAAGCTGCTGCGAATATAAATATTACATCTAAGATGTTGCGAAAAATTCAGGAGAAACATGGAAATGAGCTTGACATTATCTGGAAAAAACAATTTGGTTTTGGAATTAAGGAACTCACCCAAGGAGAAGCAGGACATCTTGCCAAAGCCCCCAATATTAACACGATCAGAGATAGACTTGCTGAGGCAGGATTTGAAGTACAGCATGGAATATCTGGTGAATAAAGCCAAACAAGTTTATGTAGAAAACTCAACAACAAATTAAAGTTGAGTAACCCTTTAAGGAGTTAACCATGCAAATTCAAGACGCTTACATAGTCGCTGCTAAAAGAACGGCAGTGGGTAAAATCCGTGGGGTCTTTAGTCAAACTCGTCCTGATGATTTATTGGTTTATGTGATAAAGGGTTTACTAGAGACTATGCCCAAATTTGATAAATCGGTGATTGAAGATGTCATCATTGGTTGTGCAATGCCAGAAGGTGAACAAGGGTTAAATGTTGGCAGAATGGCTGCGTTGATGGCTGGATTACCTGACTCAGTGCCTGGTATGACTGTCAATCGATTTTGTGCCTCTGGGTTGCAAAGTATTGCGTTAGCCGTTGATAGAATTAAAACCGGTGTTGCTAATGTATTGATTGCTGGTGGGGTAGAAAGTATGAGTATGGTGCCAATGATGGGCAATAAACCGGCGATGAACCCTGCTATTTTCACCGATGATAATAAAGCCATTGCTTACGGTATGGGAATGACTGCTGAAAAGGTGGCCCAGCGTTGGCGTATAGATAGGGCTGCTCAAGATGCATTTGCACTTGAAAGCCATAAACGTTCGTTGGCAGCCATTGAACGCGGCGAATTTAAAGATGAAATTTTACCCTTAGAAATCACCAAAACGGTTTTTGATCAGGGTAAAACCCATCAAAAAACAATGCTGGTTGAGACTGATGAAGGTCCAAGAGCTGATAGCAGTCTTGAGGCTTTAGCGAAATTGCGCCCAGTATTTGCGAAAAATGGCACAGTCACCGCTGGAAATAGTTCGCAAATGAGTGATGGCGCAGCAGTGCTACTGGTTTGCAGTGAAAAAGCCTTAAAAAAATGGCATTTAACACCGATGGCTAAATTTTTAGGTTTTAGTGTCGTTGGTGTGGAACCTGCGGTCATGGGAATTGGTCCAATAAAAGCTATTCCTAAGGCATTAAAACAAGTCGGACTGAAACGAGATGATTTAGAGTGGATAGAATTAAATGAAGCCTTTGCAGCCCAAAGTGTTGCTGTCATCCGTGAATTGGGTTTAGATCAATCGCGAGTTAATCCGCTAGGTGGCGCAATATCATTAGGGCATCCATTAGGCGCTACTGGTAGTATTAGGACAACTACTTTACTTCATGGTATGAAACGTCACAATATGAAATATGGTATGGTAACAATGTGTATTGGTGTTGGTATGGGAGCGGCTGGTGTTTTTGAAATATTATAATCTTTGGGGCAGGCGTACAGTGAATTGAAAAATAAACAAATAACTCTTTGTGGGTTTATTCGTTTATTTCTCAATTCGTTGTACGCCTGCTAAAACTAGGAGGTTAACATGAAAAAAATCTGGCTAAAACAATATCTGGATGACATGTTAGCAGAAATCAATCCAGAACAGTACCCTTCATTGGTGGAATTATTAGAAGATAAGTTGACGAAATTTTCAAATCGGACGGCTTATTCATGTCTGGGTACAGATATTGATTATCAAACGGTTGACAAAAAATCCTTACAATTTGCAGCTTGGCTACAATCCCGATTTTCAAAAGGCGACAGAATAGCAGTGATGATGCCCAATTTATTGCAATATCCCATTGTCATGTTTGGCATTTTAAGAGCTGGCATGATAGTCGTCAATGTGAATCCGCTTTATACAGCGAGAGAATTGGAACATCAATTAGTGGATGCAAAAGCCAGTGCAATCATTGTACTTGAAAATTTTGCCCACACAGTTGAGGAGGTGTTAGATAAAACTGAACTAGAAACGGTTCTTATCACTAAAATTGGAGATTTTCTATCATTTCCCTTTTCTATTATTGACAATTTTGTTGTCGAACATGTCAAAAAACTGGTTCCAAAGTTTCATTTGCCAACAGCCATTTTTTTGAATTCGGCAATAAACAGTGCCCAGGTAGAAAATTATGTCAAACCAACCATCACTGGAGAAGACATTGCCTTTTTACAATATACGGGCGGCACTACCGGCGTATCTAAAGGTGCCATATTAACCCACCGGAATATGATTGCAAATATTTTGCAAGCCTTGGAATTTCTTAATTGTTGTGAAAAGATCGCGCCTGATGAACAACATGTCGTGATTACAGCCTTACCTTTATACCACATTTTCAGTTTGCTGGCCAATTGTCTGACTTTTCTATGCGTTGGGGCAAAAAATATCCTCATAACCAACCCCAGAGACATCAAAGGTTTTGTCAAGGCGCTTGGCAAACACAAATTTACCTTTATATCTGGCGTTAACACCTTATTTCATGCACTCTTGAATGATCCACATTTTGAAAAACTGGATTTTTCCAAATTGAGTTTAAGCTTGGCAGGTGGCATGGCCGTACAAAGTAGCACCGCCAAACGGTGGCATGAGGTCACAGGTTCTGTTTTGCTTGAGGCTTATGGATTGACTGAAGCCTCTCCAGCCGTTTGTATTGATCCAACAAACTTAAAAGAATTCAACGGCAGTATTGGAATACCAGTACCCTCGACAGATATTTCAATTCGAGATTCGGATGACAAGGAGCTGGATATTGAAGAAGTTGGGGAATTATGGGTGCGTGGTCCTCAAGTGATGCGTGGCTACTGGAATAAACCTGAAGAAACGGCAAAAGTATTAACCGAAGATGGTTGGCTCAAAACCGGTGACATTGCCAAGGTGGATGCTGATGGCTTTGTCTATGTATTGGATAGAAAAAAAGACATGATTTTAGTTTCTGGATTTAACGTCTACCCAAATGAAATTGAGGACGTTTTGACAAGTCACCCTAACATTCTGGAAGCGGCATGTATTGGCATACCAAGCCCTAAAACTGGGGAAGCCGTAGAAGCCTTTGTGGTGTTGAGTAAAGATTCAAAACTCACAGAAAAGGACATTATCGCTTTTAGTGCCAAAAGCCTGACTGCCTATAAAGTGCCGACTGTTGTGAAAATCGTTGATAATCTGCCCAAGAATAATGTGGGGAAAATTTTAAGAAGGGCGTTACGTGATTCTATTTAAAAAACAACGACAGGGATTTAAGTACCCGTTCATGATGAGGTGAATAGGATATGCCTCAATATTTCCTGTTCTTTTATAACCACGACGCTCATAGAAAGCAATAAGCTCTTTCCGTTGTGATATAACAGCCATCACAAATTCATAATCCTACGCACCATATCTCTCACAACGATTAATCATCTACAGCAACATCAAAAAGGTGCGTGGGACGCACCCGGAGCTTGCTTTAGATTATTCATTTCTGCGTAAGGTAGTACAGTTAAGTACTGAACCATAAATTTTCAGGTATTTTGGAGTCCAAAGCAGCGCTTTGGAAACCCATGCCCAAAGCGCTGCTTTGGACTCCAAAATGTGTGAAAACTTGTGAACGGGTACTTACTTGGAAACTGCATAATTGAACAACTCAATATCAGTAAAGGCGGCCAGTTAGACACTCACAGCCATTAAGCCACAAAAATACGTTCCCCATTGTTTTTATACGCCTAAGGTTTGCCATTACCCGCTGCCTAAAGTGCCGTCGGGTGGATGGTTTTGTTATGTTATCTTTACCAATTCATTTTTTATTGTTTTTATCCTTTGGCCCCATACTGATAGTGCATCAAGTTTTTGCTCCTTATCTGAAGAAGTGTCTTTTTGCCATTGCTCATAATAGCTCTGATATTGCTCTAACGTTTGGGACAAATAGTCTCTGTATTCGCTAAGATTTGACGGGATGAACCCTGGACCATTACAACCACAAGAATACATATCTTGAACAATTTTCCAAGCCTTAATGTCGCTCTTTTTTGGGGCACGAAAATCCAGACCCATATCGGCCATTTCCACTCCGCACTGCGGACACTTTTTAAGAGGCTGTTTTGGAAAAAAATGAGAGAAGACTCTTTACCTTTTCAGAA
>CAYFOB010000394.1:0-4584 GCA_964344525.1 uncultured Thiomargarita sp. | reverse complement strand
CAATAAATAATTTAATCCACTTTAAACAGATGGACGCCCCTCAACAGTTAGCATCCCAGAGCTACTGATTCGCTCCTCTTCAAACATATTACGAACACTGACTACCAAATGTTGTTGTCCTTCAATTTTGGAGGTGACAATTAATGGAATTCGCAATTCATCTTGACCCTCAAAATCTAACGTAAATCGTTTGACCTTGCCACTGCCCTGAATCCAAGACATGCTGATAGGTAGGCCAACATGAACAAGGTCACCGGTTTGGTAGCCGTCTGGCAGCGAAACCACCAAATCAATACGCTCTCCGACTCCAAAATGCTGGACTTTCGTATCACTGGCATTTCTAAACTCAATCTTGACTGGGAAATGAGAAATACTTTTTCCCCAATATTCTTCATGGATTTGCGTGATTTCCACAGCTGCGACACCGTCTAACACTTCAATGGATTCTATACGATCATCCAATTGTGCCGCTTCTCCTGCTGTCATTTCTTGACCATTGACACGCAAACGTGCTTCATCTATTTTCAAGCCAGAAATTCTCAGTTGATTCATCAAAGTTATAGCAGCTGTTGAATCTACTGTAGAGTAAAGTTTGCCTTGTTCATTAAATTGGCGTGTCACCTGATTAGCCAGTTTAATTCCACGCTCGAAATCACCAATAGCAATTAAACTGGCAGCCGCGTAAGCCAGCGTTGCACGTTCTGCGACAATATGTTGGCGTTTCTTTAAACAAGCCTCGGTGCCAGAAAAATCTATTGTGTTTTCAATAAATTTTCTAACAGCCTTATTTTTTTCTCCTCGCATTGCGATGGCATAAACATCTTCAATGCTGTGGATATACAAAGGAACATGTTGTAATTGATGGGCTTGGGCGGCTTGTTCTGCTAACAATAATCCTTCGCGCACTGCTTGGCGCATGGGGCGAGAAATATCAGGAAGTTCATCTAATTGCTGCAATTTCCACAGGTAGCGCACCGTACTTTTGCTAAGGTACTTGTTGATTTTATTATGTATAGGATACACAGCAAAACCCCGCCCTGGATGTAACATTTGTCGTTCACGGGCAATAGCCGCCTCAATAATTTGCTCGGCTTTGTTACGTTGTTCGTCATTTTTGCTGGTGAGATACATAAAGGTTGCTGCTAAAATTTGTGCGCCCATTTGTTCGCAACAAAAATGAGGGGAATTGGCAGTTGCAGTCAACAGCCTTTCAAAAGGAGTCTCAAAAGTTGGAAGTACCTGCAAGCTTTGTGCGTTGCTTGTTTCCAAGTTGATGGATTCGTTCTTGGCTAACAAGCCTAATCCTCGGGTGTTGGATTTCAACTTGCCCAGTTCGCCGACAACCATTTCAATGGAATCCGTTTCGCCTGTCGAACTATCTTCAAGTATTGCACTGTAAGTGCCTGATTTTACATCAAATGTAAATTCTACGGGGGTTTTAGTGCTCAGGGCTTCAATGCGCTTGCCATTACGTAAAACAACTGCTTTACCATTATGTGTTAAAGTAATACGTGCTTTGCGAGAAGGGGTGATCGCCTGTAAGCGACCAACGATCTGGTCTTCAAGATGGACGGCTGGTGGTAATTCAAGATCAACTCGTACTGGTTGCTCTATAACAATCGTGGTGCTATCTTGTGTCCAGCCATCCTCATTCATGGCAAAAGCTTCAACATTAAAGGTACCCAACAAGTTGCCAAGTGGTATGACAACATCACTTGTGCCGTTGACAAATACCATCTCGTGGAATAACACTTTTGGAAATTCAAGTTGTTGTAATTCTTCTCTCATCGCATCTTGATGAGAAAAGTTTTTTTGAGCCATGCTAGCTTCATTGTCTTCTAAAAGGAGGGAGAATTCATCCTCAAGGGAGAATTCTGGGGATAATTCCTCTTCTAAGGATAATTCTCCCTCTAGGGACAATTCTTCCTCTGGAGATAATTCTTCTTCTATAGACAATTCCTCTTCAATGGACTCTTTTATGGATAATTCTTCTTCTCTCTTTTCAGATAATTCTATATTATCAAACTCTTCCCCTGACTCTTTCATTTTGAAATATAATTCGATAATGTGTTCTTCAATAAAAGCACCGAGTTTATCTGCATCAGCTAAAATCGCTTCAGTCTGCATTGAAGTATAAGATTTAATGTCATCAAGCGCAGATTGATTGTTTGGATCAGAGAGAGCGACGAAAAGATTATTGCCTCGTTTGAACAAAGGAATCGCTTGATGTTTTGTTAAGAGTTGTATATCAATCAGCATGATGACTTCAGGGTCAAGTTCAATGCTTTCAATATCAACAAGTGGAAGAGCAAATTTTTCAGCCATCGTGTAGATATTGCGTGTGACGTTTTTTCCAGAAATGGATCGCAGCATTTCTTCTGCACGACGTTTCTGCGCGTAGTTACCTTTGGTAAGGGCCTCTGTGAGGATATTGTGAGCATTTTCAGTGTCGTTCATGTCCAAAAACCATTGGGCTAAATCGAATTGAGCATGAACTTCAAAATCTGTGCCGAAATCAACTTCGTCATTGTTAGAAGCCGTTTGTTGTAAACGTCTTGTAGATGAAACTTCCGAAAAATTATCCAATAATTCTTCCATTGTGGTGAACGCACGCTCATCCATACCCTCTGTCGCTGCATCAATATTACGTTTGGCGGCAGCGCCTAAACTCACCTCTGGTTTGTCGTGTGTACTGAGACGCTCATCACGCACACACAACAGAACTGGGATGCTCTTATCAGCAACGCCTTGAGTTGTGAGACGCACAACTAAATCTGTGCGTGCGCGTATGCTTTTGGGGGCTTCAACAGATAACTGAAATTGGCAGGGCTTGATAAAAGTTGTGTAGCCCTCAAAAGGTTGTTCATTGACGAAACCACCGACAAAAACTGTACACAAAGAACTGTCTGTCATGGCAGTGACGGTGTTACCTGCAGTGACATCTCCCACTTCTTGTATGCTAAAATGACTCGAAAGTAAATCTAAAATCACCAAAACCAATGATTTGATGTCAGTATTAACTTGAATAAGATAATGATCGGTGATAATTTTCTCAACAGTCAATGGCGCAGGAAAAAAATCGCCCTCTGTTAAATATCCGCCTAGCAGTGGCAAGGCGTTGGGTTCTGGCATCGCTGAAAATTGCTTTTCCTGACCCAGTTCGCTGATGATGGAAACTTGCCGCGCCGCCGTATGACTACCTGGAATTGCAACTTCAGCCACTCGCTCTGCATCGTTGGTAGCCATCAAGCGCATAAGGAATGGACCTTCACCGCTTATGGGTATGCGCCCTGCATAGCGCCCAGGGGCTACCGGTTTGAGCGTGGTGTCTGCAATCTCTAATCCTTGTTCTATCACTGTTCCAATAAGTTTGCCATTAAATGGCATTTGGTAGCTTTCCACCGCCAGTTCAAACAAGAATGTTGCACTATCTTGTTTGAACCTGCGCTTGAGAAATCGCGCAGATAAAGGCGCTAAGATATCTTCTGCAACTGTGAAATTAATAGGCGCACAAATGTTATGGTTATTCATTGACAACTGCGCTGAATAGCTGCCAGGTGGTAACGTTGACAGGGTTTTGATGCCAACACCGTTAGTCAGCTGTACATCTCGCACGGTGAATAATTCGCCATTACACTCAACAATCAAGCGCAAATTCTCGGTTGGCACGGGGAATGCGATGAACAAATGCACTGCGTCACGCTCTGCACGATAAAGATCGCGGTCACTGACAACACAACCAATGGGTTCAATGTCCCGAGGCTCTGGCGTAATGGTAACACCATCCAGCTCTATAGGGGCATTGACAATAGGTAATACTTTAATTTCATTATATTTTTTGACTAAAAGCCGTTTGAGTCGTTCCTCGCTAGCCGCTTTTTTGTGCTTAACGAAAACAAAGTAGTGACCTATCTGGATATCATCTTTCATTTCCCAGATATCTTGATGGTTGGTGATGGTGATTTCAAATGGATATTTCATTTTTTCACGCCTAGCCTTGTTGTTTGGAGCTACCCGTTCAATTTTGATAGGGAAGGATTCGCGTTATAGCAACAATACCGGATTAATTTACCAGGAACAAAACTTTTTTGGATGATCACAATGCAAGGCTAAAGCGTTAAAACAGTGCCATTTGTACAACAGGATAATCAACATCGCTCGTTGGAACGTCAAGCTGTGTATACCAACCACTTTTTTCAAGCTGTTTCATCCTCGCTTGATGTGTTGTTCTCATTTCATCTGCTAACGCATGCTTATTAGAATTAATCCTTGCGTCTGAAAGTTTATCAAAATAGTTTGGGAGCATATGCGTATAATTAAATAAGATATCTGAGGCGGCTTTCTCAAAATTTTTTCTGTTTACCTTTATCAAATCTACCAGCTCATAAAAATTGTCTAGTCTGATATTGGTTTGCTCATGAGAAATTGCCATTGTTGCTATGTTAGGTGACATGTAGTTTTTTTTGCCCTCTATTATGATTGACAAATTTTTTGTGGGCATCGAAAGTATGAGCATTGAATAGAAATAATATTTAAGAAAAATCAACCGCTCTTTGGGTAGTGTCAAGTATTTTTTTATTTCTT
>CAYFOB010000393.1:1572-4612 GCA_964344525.1 uncultured Thiomargarita sp. | reverse complement strand
TTATCCCTTTGCAAGGGAACGGTATTGGATACCTAGCACCTCTCAACCATGCCATGGGAAAACGCAGAGTTTACATCCTTTAATTGATAAAATGGCTCCTCAACTCAGTTTAAAGCATCGAGGCGTGGTTTTTGAAAAAATCCTAAAAAAAACAGATGTGATTCTCAAGGATCATCAAGTACGCCATCAGCTTATTCTGCCCGGGGTGGGATATTTAGAAATGGCTTATGCCGCAGGGTGCTTAGTTAAAGAAAACAATCAATTCAAGCTAGCTCGCGTGGTTTGGTTGCAACCTTTAGTCGTAGAAGAGACCAAAGAAGTACAAATTGTTATTCAAAAAGACAATGAACAACTGATTTACCAAATTCAAAGTCATGAAGGTATACATGCGACAGGAGAACTTCATACAAGCTTAATTCCCCCATACCAACGCGTATCTATAAAAGAAATCAAAACCAGATGTCCCCATCAAATTGATAAAGAAACACTTTATAATCGTTTTCAAGAGAGCGGTATTGACTATGGTGCTTATTTTCAAGGTGTCATTGAAGTTTGGAGAAATGCCTCAGAAGCTTTAGGTAGACTCAGCTTACCATCAACCTTTGAACAGGAGCTACAACATTACACTCTTCATCCCACATTAATGGATGGTGCCCTACAAACCATCATGGGTATAGGCATGAACTCAGAGCAAATCCTTTTGCCTTTTGCTGTCGAAGAAGTGGAAATTCTACAACCTCTTTCAGCACAGATGTATGCTTATGTGAAAGCGCTAGGCCAACAACGTTTTCAAGTGACCATTTTAGATGAAACGGGTTTAGTTTGCCTAAAATTCCATGAATTTTCATTAAGAGCCTTACCCAATCCCTTTGAACATTTCTTTTATGCCCCACGTTGGATAAATGCGCCACTTGAAAAGGTCAGGACAGAAATCAGCACGGCTCACAAAACGATTCTTATCATTTATCCCCCTGATAGTTTTGGATTAGAAAAAGCATTAGCCGCTTGTCATCCCCAAGACGAAATACGATTTCTCCAATTAGCCACGCCTCTTGAACCATTGACGCACCTTGACATTATCTATTATTTGGGAGGCCTCCAACCGGGGGCGATTGACATAAATGATTTAGAGGCTTTACAACAAAGCCAAGAACGTGGGGTACTCTCACTGTTTAGACTGATAAAAACCTTGAGTTGTCAGGGATTAACCCAACACCCCTTGCAACTTAGCGTGATCACCAATGATGTGTACGCGATAACGTCACAAGAAGTCAAGCCTTTTGCCGCCAGTTTGCATGGTTTATGTAAAGTCGCTGCTAAAGAATATCCCCAGTTGACAGTTCGTTGTATTGATCTCAGTTTCAAAGAAATAACTGAAGACGCACTTATGGCGCTAGTTAGTCCCATTTTGAATGAACCTGATCTCAAAGGGGCAACTGTGGTTTTTCGTGAGGGCAAACGCTATGTCCGCCGAATTTCACCGATTAAACTGCCACCACTCAAGCAAACCCCCTTTAAATACCAAGGCGTTTATTTGATCTTAGGCGGCGCTGGCGGCATAGGACAAGAATTAAGTTATTATCTGGCTAAAACAGTACAAGCGCGACTGATCTTATTAGGACGACGTGAACTTTCCGCCATACAACTTGACAAGTCCAAAATTGAAGCCCTAGGTGGACAGGTACTTTATCTCCAAGCCGATGCCACCGATTTATCAAGCATCCAAGCCGCCATTTCCCAAGCGAAATCCCACTTTGGCACAATAAATGGTGTGATTCACTCCGCGATTGTGCTAAGAGATCAAACTATAGACAATATGGATGAAGACACTTTTAGTAAAGCCTTAGCTCCCAAAGTCCAAGGTAGCGTCATATTACACAAAGTTCTACAAAATGAACCCTTGGACTTTATGATGTTCTTTTCATCCGCCCAATCTTTTCTTGCTAATGCAGGACAAAGTAACTATGCTGCAGGTTGCACCTTTAAAGATGCTTTTGCTCAGGCAATCAACGAGTATCCCGTTAAAATCATTAATTGGGGTTATTGGGGAGGGGTGGGTATTGTTGCCACGAACGAATATCGTCAACGTTTAACTGCGCAGGGTATCCAATCAATTGAACCTTCTGAAGGTATGGAAGCTATGAGCCGGATTTTAGGGCATTTTGTGACTCAAATCATGCCTCTAAAAGCTGAAACACACTTTTTAGAAAACATGGGGATTGATCAGCAATCTCATATTGAGATTCATCCAGTAACTACCCCCTCTTTGTTTGAAGCTACTGTGCATAAAATTAAACCGCCACAGTTCAACACTGACCATTTATCTTTTAGTGAGCTGACTCGCTTTGGTCAAGCATTATTATTAAACGCATTTCAACGTATGGGTGTATTCCAATCCCCTAGAGAACATTATGACACAAAAAAATTAATCAAACAATTAAATATTGTACCAACTTATGCCCGTTTATCTGAAGCATTATTTGATATTTTGGAACAAGCCGCTTTTATTCAACGCACGTGTTCTTCTTTAAGAACCATAGAAACACTGAATAATTATGACTTAATAGCTCTTGAAGAGAAAAAACAACACTTGCTTGAAACTTTTCCTGATCTCACTGCCCATGTTCGTTTGCTGTGGGTTTGTTTAAATGCCTATCCTGACATTTTGACAGGAAAAGTGCCAGCAACCAATATTATGTTTCCTCACTCCTCTATGGAATTAGTTGAGGGCATTTATAAAGGCAATGCCAGCGCTGATTATTTCAACCAATTAGTCGTTCAAACTGTCCAATCTTATATTCAAGCCAAATTGCCATTGTTGGGCAACCATGAGAAAATAAAAATTCTTGAAGTGGGCGCAGGCACGGGTGGTAGCAGCGCTTTAGTGTTAGAAGCCATTAACAAAAACAGAGAACATTTGTCTTATATGTACACAGATATTTCTGTGGGTTTTACCCAATATGGCAAACAACATTATGGACAACGCTATCCTTTTGTAGACTTTGGCATTTTCAATCTCGAAAAAGACAGCAAAGCACAG
>CAYFOB010000393.1:0-1562 GCA_964344525.1 uncultured Thiomargarita sp. | reverse complement strand
ATGCTACCCGACATTTGCGGGACACTCTCCAAAATATTAAAACTTTGTTAAAAACTCATGGTTGGCTCATTTTGAATGAAGTCACGAGCATCCAAACCTTTGCCACACTCACATTTGGATTGTTAGAAGGATGGTGGTTATTTGAAGATGAAGAAAACCGTCTGAAGGGTAGTCCTTTACTAACTAGCCAAATGTGGGAACGCTTACTTGAAGAAGAAGGGTTTGATCGTGTGATGAGCTTAGGGCAAAACGGGACCTCGCCACAACATATTATCATTGCAGAAAGTAATGGTGAGGTTTGGTATCGTTCTACAACTTCCATTCGTAGAGAAAGTGATGTTATTCAACCCGTTCCGCCTGTGAGTTCCGTTGTATTACCCAGGACTTATCACCAAACTCAAAAAACAACTGCAGTCAACAAGAAAAAAGTAAGACAGTATATTGAAGAGACAATGGTAGAATGTGTGGGTAAGTCTTTGGGAATAGATAAGAAAAAGATAGATTTAGAAAGATCATTTCCTGATTATGGGGTAGATTCCATTATAGGAGTAGAATTGGTTAATAAGATTAATGAGGCATTCCATATCACACTGAGGACAACGGCTATTTTTGATTATGTCAATGTGAAGGCTTTGTCTGATTATATTTATGACGAATATGGTATCAAAATTTCCAAGCGTTTTGTCACAAAAAATAATGGTAATATAGAATTGCTACAAAAAGTTGCACGTGGTGAATTAACGGTTGATGAGGTTTGTTATCAATTAATGGAGAAAGTACAATGAATGAAAAAATTTACCAAGAGATAAGAAAAATAGTTGGAATGATCGAATCTCGTCAAATAACCCCAGCGGAAGGAGATCGTTTAATCCAAGCACTTAGTAATGGCGATAAACAGCCTCATAACTCTTTAGACATTCATTTTTTTAATGATCAATCTGCAACAATTGACGATATTTTTCAACGTCAAAACACTGAGAATTTTAAAGCTGAATCTCTGTTAACTGAGTTTGTCAGCCAAAAGGAAAACACCAACTCACCTTATCAGGCTGTTGTCTTAACTAAACCAGGGCATATTAAAGATATTTCAATACGTTCCATCCATCCGATTGAGCCCCAAGATGGGGAAGTACAAATCTTGGTCAAGGCGTTTTCTTTAAATTTTGGCGACTTGCTTTGTGTTAAAGGATTGTATCCTAGCATGCCAGAATACCCTTTTACGCCTGGGTTTGAGGTATCTGGTGTGGTTCAAAAAACAGGGAAGGATGTCACTCGGGTTCAAGTTGGAGAAAAAGTGATAGGTTTGTTAGGGACAAAACTGGGGGGGCATAGTACTATTGTTAATACTGATGAAAGGTTTATTGTTAAAAAGCCTAATAATGTGAGTTATGAACAGGCTTGTGCATTTCCTACGGTTTTTCTAACCATATATCATGTTTTTGAACAAGCCAAGGTTAAACAAGGAGAAAAAATACTTATTCAAACAGCGGCTGGTGGTACGGGACTGATTGCGGTTCAACTGGCGCAATTAAAAGGAGCTAACATCTATGCCACAACCGGTT
>CAYFOB010000392.1:2631-4619 GCA_964344525.1 uncultured Thiomargarita sp. | reverse complement strand
TTTATTAGACCTTTCTAAGCGTAATCAGCTTATCAGTTATAAGGATAAGGCACGGACGGTGCATATTGTGGACATGACCATTGAAAATATTTATAAAAAACTAGTGCGAGAAGGTAAAAGTATGACCATTGTCGCACAATCATCACAGATAAAATATCAAGAAAAGCTGCAAACGCCACATAGTGAGGAAGTTTTAGAACGACGTTGTAAAAAATTGACGCAAGCGTCTCGCACAGCCATCGAAGAAACGGGTAGCAATTTGTTATATCTCGCGGTGGGTTTTTTAGTGTGGTATGAAGATGCCCCCTTTAAAGCGCCATTATTGCTCATTCCTGTCAAATTAGAACGGACATCGCTACATCATTATGTCTTGTCATACCGTGACGAGGAGGTTGAAACCAATTTGTCCTTGGCAGAAAAATTAGCTTTGTGTTTACCAGCATTTGAAAATGATCCCGAAAAATATTTCGCACAGGTGGCTGAAATGTCCAATTGGCAAGTGGTACCTGATATTCGTTTAGATTTGTTTAGTTTTACGAAATTGTTGATGTACAAGGACTTATCTAATGAAAATTGGCTTGCTGACGCGCAGCTAACAGATAATGTCAATCTTCAACAAATTTTGGCGGGTAATGAGGCAATTGACTTAAACAATATCAACACTGATCAAACGCCTTTAGTGCTTGATGCTGATAGCTCACAATTGGCGGTTATTAATCAGGCTTTGCAAACCAATCTTGCTGTAGAAGGTCCACCTGGCACTGGCAAATCTCAAACTATTACCAATTTAATTGCGGCTGCCCTTTCTCAAGGGCAATCGGTGCTGTTTGTTGCAGAAAAAAAAGCGGCTCTGGATGTGGTCAAAACACGACTGGATCAAGTCAGTTTAGGAGAATTTTGCCTTGAGTTGCATAGCCACAAAACGCAAAAAGCGGCGGTACATGCTGATCTAAAAAAACGCCTTAATCAAACATATAGTGACGTCACCCAATTAGAAAATGATCTAAAACAATTAGCCGCTCACAAAAAGCAATTATTGGCGATTTCAGAATGCCTTAATACCCGTGTTGGACCCAAGGCAGAAAGCATCTATGACATTTTTTGGACGGTGGAAAAATTGCGGGGGGCCCTTGTGGGTGAAAGGGTGCGCTTTGACATTTCATGCCCAATGACGCCCCAAGAATTAAACCATAAAATCAATAAGTTAACAGAATTGGGGAAACAATACGAAACACTATCTGAAGAAGTCTTACAGCATTGGCAAGGCTTTAAGCCGACCAATATTTGGCCTGGAGATGAGGAGGTTATTCAGCAAATTTTGTCAAACATGCTCATAGAAACTCAGGAACATCAAGCTTACATAGACGTTTTGATTGATGAAACTAAAATGCCACTGACACAAGATTTAACCACCTTGCAATCATTTGTTCAAATTGATCCTGCGCCACTCGCTCCCATTCCCCCACATTTTGATACGTTGGGCGCCATTAAATTATTGGAGAAACCAGCTATCGAAAAACTTCATCAATTTCGCGTGGCGCAAAAGGAATATCGACAACTTTTAACCCAAGCCACCAAGTTTTTAGGGCATGGTAAATATTCAGTTAAATTTTTGCAACAAATTCTCCACATTGCTGGCAAGTTAGAAAAGTTAGGCTTTGGCAATGATTCGCCCGATGAAATCACACTTTTTGTTGAAAGTGTTAATAAATTGGATGATGAAATTCAGTCATTGCTCAATAATCCGGAATCCGTCGAAAATTTTCTCAAGTTTTTAAAATTGAGAGAATTAGCCGAACAAGCGCCCCAAGATTTGGTACTTAATAAGCACCCTGAACATGCTTTAGAGGCAACACCTGTCGTTTTTCAACATGCGCATCAAATTTTTGCCAAATTGGCAGAACAATGGGCAGTGCAAAAAAATGATTTTCTGCTCAGCAAGCTACCCAATTCAGAACAATTAGCCATTTTGGCAGATGAACTCCGTA
>CAYFOB010000392.1:0-2618 GCA_964344525.1 uncultured Thiomargarita sp. | reverse complement strand
TTTTTATCAGCGGATTATTGGCGTAGCAAACAGGCCATCAAAAGTTTTTTAGCCACTTCAAACACGCGAAATTTGGTTAAAAAATTAGAAGCGCTCACCACCCTGAAGCGCCAAACAGAGCAAGAAACGCAACGCACACAATATCAAGCGCTATTTGGTCCACTATTTGTGGGACTTGAAACGGATTGGGGACATATTGAGCAACTGATCACCTGGACGCAAAATCTTGGCAAAGTATTGGGCACGCCAGAAAAAGCCGAAGAGCTATTGGCAACGCAAGTTGATCCACGCGGCTACCTTCTCAAAACCACCGCTGTCAAATATGAACAATGGCTCAGAGTGACAAAAGCCGCAGAACAATTAAAGGTGCAGGTTGACTCTGATTTATTAGTTAACAAATTTGTGGAAAAATTGTTTGAGCGTCGTCGCTCTGTGGCGCAATTAGTGTTTGTATTACAACAACAATTACCCCACCTCAGCGAAAAACATATTATTTCCATACATAGCGCTGTGCAAAATTTACTAACAGCTTGGCATATTCGCACTGACATTGAACAAAATCTGTTTGTGAGACAATTATTGGGTAAAAATTATCAGGGCATTGAAACAGATGTGACGACGTTTTCTGCCATTGCTGATTGGATAAGCCGTTTAGAAACGGTTTTGCCACCCCCACTATTATCTTGGCTTATCAGCGATGAAACTGCTAAAAGAGTAGAAATCTGTCAAAAGTTTATCGCTAAAAATCAAACCTATTTGACTAACTTTGCTGAACATCGCCAAAAGCTTTCAGAATTTGGTGACACCCAACAATGGTTTGGTGAAAACACATTAACACACATTGTAACAACTACCCATAAGTGCCAATCCTCAATCAATAGCTTGGGCAACTTAGCGACATTTTACAAATTAAAACAAGAAGTTGATGAGATGGGCTTAGAAAACCTGACGGAAGCCATCACTAGCAAACAAATTCAACCCACACATGCGCCACTCCATTTTCAATATGCTTTTTATCAAAATCTGGCACGCGAATTAATCCGCAAACATGCAATTTTAGCCAACTTTACGCGCACTGGCTATGAAAATTTGCGTCAACGCTTTGCAGAATTGGACAAAAAAGTACTCAAAGCCACCCGCCAACGAATTGCCTATCAAATTGCCCAAAGAAGCATCCCACAGGGCAATGGTACCGGGCGCGTCAGCACTTTCACAGAAAAATGCCTGATTGAGCATGAATTAAACAAGAAAAAGCGACATATTCCGATTCGCCAATTCGTTCGCAGGGCAACTAAGGCGCTACAAGCCTTAAAACCTTGTTTTATGATGAGTCCCTTGTCAGTTGCTCAATATTTAGCGCCAGGGCAAATTGAATTTGACTTATTAATCATGGATGAAGCCTCACAAGTACGCCCTGAAGAAGCTTTAGGCGCCATTGTCCGCTGCAAACAAATTGTGATTGTCGGTGATTCCAAACAATTACCACCAACGCAATTCTTTGAACGATTAATTAATGATAATGAACAAGAAACTGTGCTAGATGGACAAGAATCTATTTTGGATTTAGCGCTCTGCACATACCAAACACAGCGATTACGCTGGCATTATCGCTCAAAGCATGAAAGCTTAATCGCTTTTTCTAACCATCACTTTTATGAGGATGAATTAATCATCTTTCCCGCGCCGCAAACACAAGGTGTACATCTCAATTATGTGGAAAATGCTACTTACTTCAAAGGAGAAAACCTCAAAGAGGCGGAAGCCGTTGTCGCAGCGATAATCGCACATTTTAGAAACACGCCGGAATTAAGTCTAGGCGTTGCCACCTTTAACATTAAACAGCAAGACTTGATTAATGAAGTTTTGGAAAAACAGATTGACACCTGGCTAGAAGCAAAAATAAAAGCAACAGAAGCAAGCGCAGAACCTTTTTTTATCAAAAACTTAGAAAATGTCCAAGGCGATGAACGCGATGTCATATTTGTCTCAACCACCTATGGTCCTACCAATGGGCGCGTCTTTCAACGCTTTGGACCCATTTCACATGATCTGGGGTGGCGACGACTCAACGTGATCTTTACTCGCGCCAAAAAACGACTCGAATTATTTACCTCTCTACGCTCCACTGACATACACCTTGACTCAAAACGTGGTGTACAAATACTGAAAATGTATTTAGAATATGCAGAAACAGGGCGCTTACCTGATACAGGCAAAAACGCCCACTGCGCAATAACACTTTCAAAAATCCTTCAAGAACAAGGCTATAAAACAGTGGCACATGAGGGTTTAATTGGCGTTTACCATGATAATGAGCCGAACAACGCAATTTTAGGCATTGAATATGATGACGCAAACTACCACTCAAGCCAATCAATCAGAGATAGAGATAGACTGAGACAAGAAATTTTAGAACGCAAGGGTTGGAAAATTCATCGGATTTGGTCGGTGGATTGGTTTAAAAATAGAGAAGCAGAAATTGAACGGCTTTTACAAGCGTTGGTGAAGGAAAAGGGGGGGAAAGTAGAAGTCAAAATATAAAATCAATAACGGAAAGCGATTATTTTTACTCCAAAAAACATCGTCATTCACTTAATAACTGATGTTACGCACTCTTG
>CAYFOB010000391.1:4061-4620 GCA_964344525.1 uncultured Thiomargarita sp. | reverse complement strand
TTTTCTGAAAAGGTAAAGAGTCTTCTCTCATTTTTTTCCAAAACAGCCTCTAAGCTCTTGATAACGCGCCCATTGGATAAATTCCACCATTTCACGGTATCATCCCAACTGCCTGACAAGGCGGTTTGACCATTGGGGGAAAATGTGACGGAAGTGACAACCCAAGAATGCGCTTCTAAATTTTTGATGAGGTGCCCACTTTCTAAGTTCCACCATTTGACGGTGTTATCTCTTGAAGCTGACAAGGCGGTTTTGCCATCGGGGGAAAACGCGACGGATTCTATCCATTCTGGATGTGCTTCTAAGCTTTTGATGATGCTACCACTGTTCCACCATTTGACATTATCATATGAACCTGACAAGACGGTTTTGCCATCAGGGGAAAACGTGACAGAATAAACAATATAATTGGGATGTGCTTCTAAGTTTTTGATAACGCGCCCGCTTTCTAAGTTCCACCATTTGACGTTATCTCTTGAAGCTGACAAAGCCGTTTTGCCATCAGGGGAAAACGCGACGGATTCTATATCCTCGGAATGGGCTTCTAAGCTTTTGATGA
>CAYFOB010000391.1:0-4051 GCA_964344525.1 uncultured Thiomargarita sp. | reverse complement strand
ACGCGCCCACTGGATAAATCCCACCATGTCACGGTTTTGTCATAATCTGAACCAGACAGTGCCGTTTGGCCATCAGGAGAAAATGCGACGGTTACAATCTTGGAAGGTGCTTTTAATGTCTTGATGACACGTCCGCTAGATAAATCCCACCATTTTATGGTGTTATCATATGACCCTGACAAAGCCGTTTTGCCATCAGGGGAAAACGCGACGGAAGTGACAACCCAAGAATGCGCTTCTAAATTTTTGATGACGCGCCCGCTTTCTAAGTCCCACCATTTGACTGTGTTATCTCTTGAAGCTGACAAAACGGTTTTGCCATCAGGGGAAAACGCGACAGATTCTATTGAGCTGGAATGTGCTTCTAAGCTCTTAATGATGCGCCCGCTTTCTAAGTCCCACCATTTTATGGTCTTGTCATGTGAACCTGACAAAGCGGTTTTGCCATCGGGGGAAAATGCCACGGAAGTGACACCAGAGACATGGGCTTCTAAGCTTTTGATAATGCGCCCGTTGGATAAGTCCCACCATTTCAAAGTTTTATCAGATGAACCCGACAAAGCGGTTTTGCCATCTGGGGAAAATGCGACGGAATTGACCGGTTCTGAATGTGCTTCTAAGCTCTTTATGACGCGCCCACTTTCTAAGTTCCACCATTTCACGCTATCATCAGATGAACCTGACAAGGCTGTTTTACCATCAGGGGAAAATGCTATGGAACTGACAGTTCCTACATGTCCAAATTGTAAGAAAATTTTGCTATGATCCGGCTTCATATCCATGGTGGTGCAGGCAAATAGCAATGTTACTAAGCTTAGGGTAAGGTATTTTATAGGCATAAGTTTTCTTTAAAAGCATTCTGAATTTTACAGCTTCGGATCACAACGGATGGGAAACTTATGTTATCTGTTGTGATCTTTCTTGATAATTTGTGGTTCAGTTGTTTTGAGTTAATAAAAATTAAATTTATCCCGGAGTGAGTACAACGTACTCATAGCTAATTATTTTGCTTCTCCCTATAACCAAATAACTTCAATTTTCTTGCCAGCGAACTTGAGCAATTCTCGTTTCCCCACAGCCTCCCAATCGGAAACCGCCTTACGACTAAAAATGATCAACCAACCACTCTCTAAACTCAGTCGTTGTAAATAATCAACCAGTTGCTTTTTACCCTGAGTTAATGCATTTTTACCACTTAATTTGAGTTCAAAGGCAAAACGTTCTCCAGCAAACGTGAGACATAAATCCAAACGTCCCAAACCGGCGGCATATTCGCGGCTAATATCTCCCCCTCCATTGACAATTCGTTGCAACCACGCCATAAATAATAAATGATGTGCGGCTTCGGTATAAGTGCGGCGTTTCGTCACAAATTCACTGTGTTCTTTATAAAACTCAATATAAGCGTTCAAAACCTTCTCAATATCCAGTTTACCATCGGCTTTGAGATACCATTGGGGATTGATGCCCAGCATATTTTGCTGATAAGCCGTCAACTCACGAGGAATAATCTCACGATAAATGGGATTGGCAATTTCTAAGCCATAAGTCCCGACGCGCACTAAGCCTAAATCAATTAAGTATTGCTGATCTTCGCTTAAATGGCTGTCAATTTGGCTGGCTTCCTCATATTCACCAATCAAAATTGATTCAATAATCCGTGCCACTCGGGGTTCTGTCAACTTATCTGCCAGTTGATCTAAATGCACATCACGTCGGGCAATCAAAATCTTGGTGGCTTTATCAACATCAGCTTTGTTAACGGTTTGTTTCCAATCAATGGCTTGTTCTTCAAAAGCTAATTCCCGCCCTAAGGCATTGACTAACCAAGGTTGTCCAGCGGTTAATTCAAAAATTCGTTGCAGTGCTGGGGAGGTGAATTTTTGAGCCGTTGCTTTGGTATGTTGGGCATATAATTCTTTAACTTGTTCCAGCGTAAAATCATTCAAACGAATGGATTTTTCTTTAATGTTAAAGGCAGAACCTCCAATAATATAACGTTTTGAGCTATCTGAATAAATCCGATAATCGCGAATATCACGTAAACCGATTAGACATAAAGCCTGAGGGAAAGCACGAGGGCGTTTGGTATAACCGCTGCGTAATTGTCGCAAGACTGAAATCAATCCATCACCGATCAAGGCATCTACTTCATCCATAAATACCACTAAAGGTTTGGGTAATTCTAAACACCATTGAGTTACAAACGTTGCAAATTCATCACCGACATTTTCAAAACAGGCTTTTGAAGGTTGATATTCGCTTGGGAGATAAATTTTGGCTTGAAGACGGAATTCATTCATAATGGTTTGATTGAGTTTGACAATCTGATTCCGCCACGCTTGACCAACTTCTACATTCACATACAAGGCAATATATTTCCCTTCCTGATTTAAATGTTCCATCAATTGTAACATCAGAGTCGTTTTGCCCGTCTGGCGAGGGGCATGTAGGATAAAATAACGTTTATTGTCAATTAGTTTTTTGAGGTTTTCAAAACGAGGCGTTATTGACACCATATAATGATCGTTTGGAATACAAGGTCCGGCGGTGTTAAATGATTTGAGCATTGGATTTTCTCTCTATATTGTGTGTGGATAATTAATTATAGTGAAAATGTCTTTTACCCAACAGATCAAAAATTTTTAAGCTGGTTAAGGTTTATCCTTGTTTATATAACATCCTTGTAGTTTTTTTTTAGTTCTACCAGTCAGCATACACATAATTCTCGTAATAATCGGTAGAATATTTCTCAAGAAAATCTTCATTAACCCAGCCAATTCTTCCCTGATGTTTGATTTCTACCCAAAAAGAACTGCGAAGTGCTTCTTGCAGGCCAGTAAGTTCTATTTCCTTAGTATTTGGTGCTAACCTATAAGCTTTACTTGCCTTAGCTCCAGGCTTTTTTCGTACCCAAAGCCAATCCTTCTTATCCACATTGACAACCTTATAAAGATTAAGATTGTTTTTTTTCAGCAGGTAGCCGAAACCTAGCTTTTCTATATATGAAATTAACTGATCATAAGTATATCTGAAAGCCTCAGCAGTCGCACTGATATTCCAATCATGCTTAGCGAGTTGATTTAAAAGATTACCTCTTCTACACTGTTTCGCAGATAAACGATAGGTTTTTAAATATTCCAGTGTGCCATCTTCACGAATAATAGCCTCACCAATGTGATTTTCATTACGTAACTCAATGTCCTGTAAAAATTGTTGCAATTGGAAAGGTCCCATCTTATAAATCAGTTTCGATAGCACTTCACGTTCAAACAGACGAGTTGCCATCATCGCCTGAAATTGTGCCCAATCAGAGCGCATTTTCGCCAGTGCTTGACGCAAATCAGCGAGGTTAGCCACTTGTTTGTCATCAATATAAGTTTCTAAACGATTCGAGTGAGGATAAAGATAGCTATACTTGTAGATAAGTTCACCATAAAAATCTTGTATTAGGCTTTGATGTAAAGCACGATAGTCGTCTGGGTGGGAAACCACAAAGGCGGAAGCCAGCGCGTCTGCCACAAAAACCAGCACACCCACTTGTTGTTCATGTATCTCAAATACGCGCAAGGCATCTGCTAATCCTTGAATATCCTCACCGTCATAAGCGTACTCAGAACGACAGCCAAGCCCATAAGTGATGGCATCGGCTGAATAGTCGTCCCACGCAATATTAGGACCCGCGAAATGTAAGCCTAAAAAGCCTTCCATCGCTAAGTGCATAGGCAAAAAGCGTAGTCGGTTCGGCTCTTCACGGCGTGCCATTCGATCTAGTTTCTGCTCCGAACTTGATCCCGTCTTGATTCGTCGTTGGTGCGGACCTTTAAGTCGGCAACCATTAGCAATGGGTGTACCATCATCTGACCACGAGGTGACTAACGCATGAGGAACATAAGAGGAATAAACGGTTCCATCATCTAAATCAACCACCGTATGATCCGCATTATAACTGCGAAGCGATAAGCGGATATCTCCCGGACAATGACGACGTAGCAGCGGCACCAATCGCACACCACCCCAAACTTGGGAAGGGGCCATTTCTAAACCCTTC
>CAYFOB010000390.1:0-4632 GCA_964344525.1 uncultured Thiomargarita sp. | reverse complement strand
TTGACTTACCAATTGTGCCCATAGAAGAAATAGAAACGGCTTACTATTTGCGTATGTCAGCCTTAGATAAACTGGGGGTTTTGGCACATGTGACAAATATTCTCAGCGAAAATGGCATCAGCATTGAAGCCATTATCCAAAAAGAACCCATCAGTGGTGCTGATCATGTTTCAGTTGTGATGCTCACGCATCAAGTGCTGGAAAAACAAGTGAATCAAGCCATCCAAGCGATTGAAAAATTAGACGGTATCACCGGACAAGTGACTCGTATTCGTTTGGAAATGCTAATGTAAAATTTTAAATATGCGGGTAATATTTTGATATGTCCACAAACAGCGATTATATCTATATAACAGGCCCTGAGGAGGCGACTAAAGCTGTACTGATTATCCACGATTGGTGGGGCCTGCTTGATTACAACCGTGAATGGGCTAATGAATTTGCCAAATTAGGTTATCGCGCCATGGTCGTTGATTTGTATAACGGGTATCATCCGGTAGATACAAAAAAAGCCGGTGAATATATGCGTAACATTGAAATTGACGTGATTCATAGCAAATTACAATCCGCCCTCTGTTCACTGCAAGCCCCCAACCGTAAAGTGGCTATTTTAGGTTGGTCTTTCGGCGGTTTACAAGCTCAACATGCGGCTTTACAAAATCCCGACATGGTTGATGCTGTCGTATTGTTTTACTGCCGAATTATTTTGGACAAACACAATGCCACGACATTAAAGGGTCCAGTGTTGGCCATATTTTCCGAAACAGAGCGTACTTGGCCAGATAAACAAGTTGCCTTAGAAAATGCGATGATTGAAGCCAATAAAATTTTGGAGTGCCATAGTTATGATGCGGACCATGGGTTTGCTAATCCCGATAGCCCACGTTATGACAGTGAAGTAACGCAAGAAGCTTGGAAGGTGACTGCGGCGTTTTTAGATCAATATCTCAAAAACACAAAAAACATCATCGAATAGTGACACAGCATGAAGGCGTATTAATGTTATGTACATTACTTGAATAAGACGATGATTGACCCAATATTAGTGATGCAGTAATTAAACTGTAATAATAAATTGGCCAACAAAAATTAGGTTAATCCTCCGCTCACGATTCATTTATAGAGTCTTCTAAAAATAAAATAAGTTTTTTGAATGAAGCTTGATTTGTTGCAAATAAGCACTCCTTCTTGGAGTGCAAGGCTCATTCCCATTATTTTCATAATCGTTTGGGTATTTGCAGAGCGGCAACCCTTGGTTGGTGACATTAACATCCGCGTCTGCCGTTACCTGTCCATGACGACCATAATGAGTGTTGCGGCTTGCGCTTTTTCCTGAAGGTGAGGAACATCTGTGTCTTTTGAAAATTTTCACTTACATCCCGCTATTCTTAAAGCTGTGCAGCAGTGTGGTTATGATACACCTACGCCAATTCAGTCTGAAGCGATTCCTAAGGTCCTTGCAGGCTCTGACTTAATTGGCTCAGCAAATACAGGGACTGGTAAAACGGCCTCATTTGTATTGCCTGCTTTGCAAACACTCACTAGGCGTCGCTTTAAAAAACAGTACGGCAAACCCTCTGTGTTAATATTGACACCAACACGAGAGTTGGCTAATCAAGTCAGTCAGGCTATTCGCAAATATGGCAAAAATCTACGTTTTTATAGCGTGATTTTGGTTGGTGGTATGCCTTATGGTCCACAACTGAGGAGCTTATCACGCCCAGTTGATATTGTGGTGGCAACCCCTGGGCGCCTATTGGATTTAATAGAGCGTAAAAGTATTGATTTATCCAATGTCAAGATGCTGGTGCTTGATGAAGCAGATCGTATGTTAGACATGGGGTTTGTTGATGAAGTTTATAAAATTGGCGAGCTCACGCCTGAAGAGCGCCAAACTTTATTTTTTACGGCAACATGGGATGAGACGCTGGCCAAATTAGCACAGCGCTTGCTCAAAGAACCAGAGCGCATTCAAATTGAAACCCAGCCCACCCAACTTAATATTGAACAGCGTTTACATGTGGTAGATGATATTGATCATAAAAATCGCTTATTGCATCATTTATTGGATGATGATGAATTGACGCAGGCGATTATTTTTTCGGCTACCAAGGTGGGAGCGGATGTACTTGCGCAGGAATTGAAAGCCCAAGGACATGCCGCTGCAGCTTTGCATGGTGATATGAAACAAGGTGCGCGCAACCGCACTCTGATGAACTTGCGTCGGGGTAGATTGCGCTTGTTGGTAGCAACTGATGTGGCAGCCCGTGGAATTGATGTGACTAGCATCAGTCATGTGATCAATTTTGATCTACTACGCTTTGCAGAAGATTATGTACATCGCATTGGGCGCACTGGACGCGCGGGCGCACAAGGCACTGCCATTTCATTTGCGTTGCCGGATGACGTACCCCATTTAGATCGTATTGAACGTTATACGGGGCAACAAGTGCCTCGGCATGTGATTCCAGGCTTAGAACCCACACGTTCTTTGCAACGTCGCCGCCCCAAAAAGCGTAAATCTTATGGCGGATATTCCGCAGCGCGTGGAAACAATTATTCCCCAGCGCGTGGAAATCACTATAACGATCCAAAACGCAAAGGCAGTCGTCGCTACCAGCAACCGCAAGCGCATCATCGCAAGCGGGCTGTGGGTTAAGAGTCAATTTTTGACTCAACAAATACTATTTCTTGAAGAAATAGTATTTGTGACCAAATCAATTGGTGATAACATGGCATTTACAGATTTTAAATCAATTCCGCAAGTTCAAGAAACATTTAATATCAAATACGCTGAAACAAATTACATTGACTTCGATGAAATAGAACCTTCCAAAGCCTTTTTGGAAGAATTTGAATTTAGTCAACAAAACATTGATGTATTTTCATCGGAAGCCGCTCGCTGTGAGAATGTGATTTATCCTCTCATTAGAGATGTTTATAAACACCATGTCAAAAAATTGGCTTTATGGAGCCACAAATCACTTTCTTATGACAAAATACTGACTGGCACACCTGATTACATTATTTCAACTCAATCGGAATTAGGCAAAACCATGTTAGGTATGCCAATTGTGTTAATCGTCGAAGCGAAACAAAATAACTTCACTGAAGGTTGGGGGCAATGTTTAGCAGAATTGTTAGCCGCCCAAAAACTGAATCAAAATGAAGAAATGCCAGTACATGGCATTGTTACAGATGGTGAATTGTGGCAATTTGGAAAATTGGTTGCCAATCTGTTTACAAAAAATAGTATCGGATTAGCGCTCTTTGATCTCAAAAAAATATTTGGAGCAATAAATTATTTAATGAAAACCGTTGCTAATTAATTCTTAAACCCATTTTTGATATGGTTTTCGTCTTATCACCATTAATAAACCTATCAATCCAATGATATCTGTTGGCTGGCTTAACAAAGCGCTTTTCAAATATCTAGAGAACAATCCACCAAAGGAGATTCAATCAAAACCTTATCATGTTCACTATGAGCAAGTGAAAACAGAAATTGAATCAATTGACATCGCAGATTTAGAGGCTCAAGTTCATATTAATGGTGGAATTTATGTTGATTTTATGTGCAGGGATGATGAGGAAATGTCAATATCAGAAATTTTTCCTTTTGATGGTGAACTGTCACTTAACTTGCTTGAACAAACAATTAAAAATGCTAAACTCAATATTGATAATAGTCACCAGTATTAAAGGTTTTTCAAATACTTCAAAAAACCTAACAGGTTTTGGAAACCTGTCAGGTTTAGAACGATAAATTATTTTGGCCGCTCCTCCATTATTCAAACTTTCGTTTTTTATCATGTCGATATTGCCGTGTGGTGTAAATCCCCGTCCTAGCATTGCTCAAAGCTTGTTCTATGGCTGCTTTAAGACCATCCAATAAATGTATTTCGTCGCTTTTTTTGATGTAGTCGCTGATCCCATCAGCGAGTTCGTCAATGAGAATTGTGGTTTCTGTTATGCTGAATTTTTCACCCAATGCGATTAATTCTTTTTTGCTCGGAAACACTTTGCTACTGTTAAGTTTCAACGCCATTTTGTTATCAATCGTCGGGTAAAGCAGGGTGTTGGTGATATCGTAAGCCGGGCAAAGTTTTATATCCGGTTCGCCGGGGGTGTATTGCAAGGCAAAGTTTTTCAGGTGAGCATCACCATTGCCAATCAGGCAATTAAAGACGATCAACTTGTAAGCCTCGACAACCTGTCGCTGGTCACCCGTGTATAGTTTTACCGCTTTTAATACGCTTTCATAGCTTGATTGGTATTTTTTCTCACCAGGTTTTCCCATCAATACGCAAAAGTCTTCAACGGCCACTCGCTGAAACCCATAGCGATCAAAACGCTCAATAATAAAATGTTCTAGGTTTTTCGATAACCAAGTTTTTGGCGGTTTGAGGCCACAAGCTGCCGCAGCATTCATGCAGACATATTCATTAACGGTCAGTAATGGGTATTCTTCATCAAAGCTTTTAACAATAAGCTTATTTTGTCTGATTGTGGTGCGCGGCTCATGCAAGGCTGGCACCATCACCTTCGGTTGAAGGCCAGATGTCATACCTCTAAGGTAATACTCGATGTTCAAGTTAGTAAATAAAAATATTATTAAGTACTAATATAGGA
>CAYFOB010000389.1:0-4634 GCA_964344525.1 uncultured Thiomargarita sp. | reverse complement strand
TTCTGAAAAGGTAAAGAGTCTTCTCTCATTTTTTTCCAAAACAGCCTCTTAAGAATTCATTCTGAAAATTCTGATTCAGACAAATTGATCCAAATTTGTTCCCAAATTCGTTCAATCATAAATTTTTCTTATCATTAACTAGCTCTTGTACCCAACTGGCATTTCGTTCTCTTTCTAGCACTTCGCAACGCGCTCGCATCATAACCACCGTCACATAATATAATTTAAATGCCACAGCCATCAATAACAAAGGAATCAGCATAGAAATATGAATAGAGGGGGCATCAAATTTGGTCACCGTGGGACCTTGATGTAAAGTATTCCACCATTCCACCGAATAATGAATGATAGGAATATTGACCACGCCCACTAATGCCAACACTGCGCTGGCGCGTGATGCTGTGCGTTTATCTTCAATCGCAGAATTAAGGGCAATCACGCCTAAATATAAGAACAGCAAAATTAATTCAGAAGTCAAACGTGCATCCCATACCCACCAAGCCCCCCACATGGGTTTTCCCCATAAAGCGCCAGTGGCTAAGGCTAAAAAAGTAAATGATGCGCCGATGGGGGCAGAGCTTGCTGCTATCACTTCAGCCAATTTTATTCGCCAAACGAGCCCAATCCCCCCAGCAATCGCCATCACCATATAGACAAACATAGACATCCATGCTGATGGAACGTGAACAAATATAATCCGATAACTATCTTTTTGTTGATAATCCATCGGCGCAAAAAATAAGCCATCGATAAGCCCAACCAACATAAAGGCAAAACAAAACCAACCAAACCAAGGAATTAAACGCCCTGAAAGAGAATAGAAATATTTGGGAGATGAAAATTTATATAAAAATGCCCACATTTTCAGTTATCAGTTATCAGTTATCAGTAATTAACTTAAGCTAATCCGCAAAGCGGATGCAGTCGCAAAAGGGGCCAGCGTCAAAGATAAAGTGAGCAATGCCCCCAAAAAATACAATTGCCCCGCAACTGGAAAACCTCTTGCGGCTTCATTGACAGCCCCAGCCGCAAAAATCAATACTGGAATATATAAGGGTAACACCAACAAAGACAATAACACGCCACCGCGTCGCAAGCCCACCGTTAATGCAACCCCTATTGCACCAACTAAACTTAAAATTGGTGTGCCCAATGCCAAGGTTGCAACTAAAGTTAGCATGGCAGTATCTGGCAAAAAAAGCAATACGCCCAAAAACGGCGCTAACAACATCAGTGGTAAACCTGTGATTAGCCAATGCGCTAAAACTTTTGCCAACACCAATAATGGCAGGGAATGGGCAGACAAAGCAATTTGCTCCAAAGTACCATCTTCAAAGTCAGAGCGAAATAGGCTATCAAGTGATAACATGGCTGCCAACAAAGCAGCAACCCAAATCACGCCTGGCGCAATGCCTTGTAAATTTTTTGATTCTGGCGAAATGCCTAGCGGAAATAGGCTTATCACAATGATAAAAAATAACAACGGATTAGCTAATTCAGAGCGGTGGCGATAAGCTAAAGTCAGATCACGTTTTAATAAAATATAAAAGGTGGATAGATCAGAGTTCATAAAATGAGCGATGTTTTCCCAAATAATAAATATCCCCCCCTAATTCCCTACCCTTTGTGGACTTAAAATCCAATCTCATTTGTAAGTCCCCTCTTGAGAGGGATTTAGGGGTGTGTTTAAATCTTATCATCTACATTTGCAACATGCTAATGATTAACAATGCCCTATATCCATGCCCCATCATAACTGATCGGGCATGGATATAGGGCAAAAAGTGAACGCTAAACGGGATATGGTACGATATATTAGATGTTATCGCTCGGCAGTTTTTTTTATTCTATCCAAAACGAAGCTGATAACAAATACATGAAAAAATAATTTTGAACTGTGATTCTTATGATTTTTGTGATGAAAGGTGATGAAAAAATAAGCATCATCATAATAATCATATCAATCACATAAATCACGGTTCAGATCATTTCTCGAAGCGCTGGTGCTTCAACATGGAACCATTAACATGACTACGGAAACTGAAGAAAAAGCAACGCCTGTAACTGAAGAAACACCTGAAAACGCCGAGAAACTTGCAGAGAAACTTGAAAACGCAGTTGAAGAAAATGCACAAAATGCAGAAATCATAGCAGTTAAAGATTTGCTTCCAAATACTTTGCACGTTTTACCCCTGGCGAATCGTCCATTTTTTCCTCATCAAGTCATTCCATTGATTGTGGAAGTTGAACACTGGGCAGAAACGGTTAAGGAGATCGCAGATTCATCCCATAAAGTGTTGGGGTTGGTGCTTGTCCAAAAAGACAATGTTAACGAAGCGAAACCAGAAGATTTTCACAAAATGGGTACGGCTTGTCGGTTACACCGCATTGTTCAGGCTGAAGACAAGTTACAAATCGTGGTAGAAGGTTTGCAACGGTTTCGCTTTGAAGAATGGGTGTCTCAAGAACGCCCCTTTATCGTCAAACCCGATTATTATCCTGAAACTCGCTATGATGAAGTAGAAGAACTCAAACCCTATGTCTTAGCCATTATCAACACCATTAAAGAATTGTTGCCGCTCAATCCGCTTTACAATGAAGAATTAAAGGTTTTTCTTCAGCGTTTTAGTCCTGAAGAGCCATCATCATTAGCGGATTTTGCGGCTAGCCTGACAACTGCCAACAAAAAAGAATTACAGGAGGTTTTGGAAAGTACTCATATTCTCACGCGGCTGGAAAAAGTGTTACTCTTGCTTAATAAAGAGTTGCAACACGCAAAAGCGCAAGTTGAAATTCGTCAACAAGTTGAAGAAAAAATGGAAAATCAACAGCGGGAATTTTTCTTGCGTGAACAGCTCAAAGCCATTCAAAAGGAGCTTGGTATAGAAAAGGATGATCGCACTGCGGAAATTGATAAATTTCGTGAACGTCTCAAGGATCTCACTGTGCCTGAAGCTGCACAAAAACGCATTGATGACGAATTTGAAAAAATGTCAATGTTGGAAACTGGCTCGGCTGAATATGCAGTCACTCGTAACTATCTGGATTGGCTCACTTTAATGCCTTGGGGAAAATATTCTGAAGACAAGTTAGATATCAAAGAAGCACGAAAAGTACTTGACAGTGAGCATGAAGGTTTAGAAGACGTTAAAGATCGCATCATGGAATTTTTAGCCGTTGGTAAATTGAAAGGGAGTATTAGTGGCACCATTTTGTTGCTAATTGGACCACCTGGCGTTGGTAAAACCTCCATTGGGCGTTCCATTGCAACCGCTGTTGGACGATCATTTTTCCGCTTTTCAGTCGGTGGTATCCACGATGAAGCGGAAATAAAAGGTCATCGGCGTACTTATATTGGCGCAATGCCTGGTAAATTTCTTCAAGCGATGAAGGAGGTAGAATATGCCAACCCGGTGATCATGCTGGATGAAATTGACAAAATTGGAGCCTCTTATCGTGGCGATCCTGCTTCTGCTCTCTTGGAAGTCCTTGATCCTGAACAAAATGTTGATTTTCTTGATCATTACCTTGATGTGCGCTTTGATCTTTCCAAAGTGTTATTTATTTGCACAGCGAATCAACCCGATACGATACCTGCGCCGCTGTTAGATCGCATGGAAATGATTAAATTATCGGGCTATATCGCCAGTGAAAAGCTGAAAATCGCCAAAAAACACTTAGTTAAAAAACAATTAGATAAATCAGGCGTAAAGCCTGAACAATTAACTCTTTCTGATGACACTTTAAGCGACATTATCGAAAATTATGCACGAGAAGCCGGTGTGCGTGGCTTAGAGAAACGAATAGGCGCGATTACCCGCAAAGCCGCTCTCAAGCTGCTAGAAGACACTAAGCCGCCTATCGAAGTCACCCCTAAGAACTTGTCTGATTATTTAGGTAAACCTTTGTTTGAAAATGAAAAAGCGATCAAGGGTATCGGGGTTGTCACCGGCTTAGCCTGGACTCCAATGGGGGGGGCAACCTTAAGCATTGAAGCCTCCTGTACGCACAGCTACACACGCGGTTTTAAGCTCACCGGAAAATTGGGTGACGTAATGAAAGAATCTGCGGAAATTGCCTATGGTTATATTTTGTCACAGCGCCAACGGTATGGGGTCAACAGAAAATTTTTTGAAAGAGCCTTTATCCATCTACATGTCCCTGCCGGCGCCACACCTAAAGATGGACCCAGCGCTGGCATTACAATGGCAAGTGCCATACTCTCTCTTGCCAAAGGGCGAAAAGTTGAAAAAACACTTGCGATGACTGGTGAATTGACATTGACAGGGCAAGTGTTGCCAGTGGGTGGCATTCGGGAAAAAGTGATTGCAGCAAGACGGATTAAAATTTTTGATATCATTCTGCCAGACGCGAATAAACGCGATTTTGACGAATTGCCAGATAATGTGCGTGAAGGAGTGAATGTGCAATTTGTGAAGGAATATTCGGAGGTTGTCAACCTTTTGTGGTAAAGTTACGCCTTCGGATTTTATACCTGACAGGTTTTATTGCCATTAAAAAAAATCAACATGCTCATATTATTTTCACTTTTAATAATCCCATTGGCAACCCTGCTTTATTACTTAAGTACTGAACCATGAATTTTCAGGTATTTTGGAGTCCAAAGCAGCGCT
>CAYFOB010000388.1:0-4662 GCA_964344525.1 uncultured Thiomargarita sp. | reverse complement strand
ACTCCATTCACTTTTTTTTGGAGTGCAAAGCAACGCTTTGCGACTTGTGGGTTGCGTAACATCATTAAGGAGCTATTATGAACACAACGCTAAGAGAAGAAACACGCCTCCGTTTCTTCACTTCATTACAGGGAAAGCTGATTTTATTGCTTTTAACAGTCTCAATCATTCCACTCATTACCTTGGGCTGGATGAGTTACGATAGAGCCAAAAGTGCATTGATGTATGAAGCCGCTAATAAAATGATCGCAGTGCGTGACATCAAAGCGCGGCAGATAACAGGCTACTTTCAAGAGCGCATGGATGATTTGAAAATATTTTCTAATAATCCATCCATCATGGGCGCGACGCACGCATTTCATGAAGCCATTGAAAATCATAAGAAGACTTTGGGCATAAGTGAGGAAGAGGCAGCAAAACAGTATCGCTCTTTATATCTGGGTAAAGCAAACCTGAGGAATGCGGGTGATGGTAGCGCTTACAGTGCCGCCCACGCACACTACCACCAAATGTTCAAAGAGTACATGGAAACCTATGGCTACTATGACATATTAATGGTAGAGCCTCACGATGGGTACATCATCTACAGCGTAATGAAAGAAGCAGATTTTGCCACTTCTCTTAATCATGGTCCTTATGCAACAAGCAATATTGCGAAGGCTTTTCAAAAAGCGCTTGCTGCCAAAGATCGTGATGCCACATTTTTGGAAGATTTTGCCTACTATGAACCCTCCCAAGAGGCGGCATCGTTTGTAGCATCATCCATTTTTCATAGAGATGAAAAGGAAATGAACCCTCATGATGACCACGATGAAAATGAGAAAGATCTTCACGAGGGAGTGGAAGCCGTATTGATCTTTCAACTATCAACCAATCAGATTGACAGCATTATGCAAGAACGTACAGGGCTCGGCGAAACTGGCGAAACGATCCTAGTCAGTTCCGAGGATTTCTTGTTGCGTTCAAACTCGCCCCTTTTCAAAGAAAAGACCCTTTTCAAACAAAAAGTAGATACCGAGGCGACTCGTGCTTCAGCAGCGGGCAAAACTGGGGTGACAGAAATAATTGACTATCGTGGTAAGTTAAGCTTAATTGCCCACATGCCATTGAAGATTTCCGGTGTCCATTGGTCATTGAATGCCAAAATTGATAAGGATGAAGCCTTAGCAACAGCCAACAAGATGTTGAATTGGATGATATTTATAATAGGGATAGGCATTGTGATAATCGTGGCGATTGCTATATTTTTCAGCAATACCATCGCTACCCCAATACGAACGATGACTCACATTGCTCGCCAATTAGCTGATGGGCACACAAAGTTGATCGTTGATATCAAAAGAAAAGATGAAATTGGTTTGATGAGTAACGCTTTTCGGCAGATGATCGCTAATCTGCGGTTGGTGATCGAAGACATTGTCCAAGTATCTCAAGGCTTAGCAGCAGGCAATCTGTACGTCACACCTCAATCTGAATACAGGGGCGATTTCATCAAAATCAAAGAAGCCTTAGAAATGGCTTTATCCAACCAATCACGCGTGATTGATGATATTGTCCTCATATCGCAGGGATTAGCAGAAGGTAAAAGCGTCAAAGCACAGGCGGAATATTTAGGCAATTTTATGCTGATTAAGGAATCCCTAGAAACCGCTTCCATCAAGCTATCAGAAGCCACAAAACAAAATGCCATACAAACTTGGCAAAAAACGGGGCAGGGGCAACTCAATGAGTTGATGAGTGGCGAACAGGAGATGAGGAAGTTGGCAAAGAATATCATCTCTTTTTTGACAACTTATCTTGAAGGGGAAGTGGGATTATTTTATCTGCTAAAACAAGATGAGCAAAAACCCTATTTGGAAAGAATTGCTGCTTATGCCTATACTGAAAATGAAAATATCCCCAATAAATTTCAGTTGGGTGAAGGCTTAGTTGGGGAAGTGGCGTTGGAGAAAAAAATGTTTTCCCGTATCCACACGCCAGAGGAATATACTCACATTACGCAATCCGGACTAAGCATTGCCGTTCCCCATCAAGTCGTCATCATCCCATTTTTCTATGAAGACGAATTGAAAGGTGTCATTGAAATTGGCACTTCTAACACATTGACTTCTATTCAAGAAGAGTTTCTCCAACAGTTAATGCCAAATATTGGGATAGCAGTCAAGACTGGCGAATCACGTAGTCGTATGGAAATTCTCTTAGAGAAAAGCCATCAACAGGCTGAAGTGCTGCAACAACAAAAAAGTGAGCTGCAACAAAAACAAGAAAACCTTCTGCACTCAAATGAAGAACTGCAAGCACAGTCAGAAGAGCTGCAAAGTCAGTCTGAGGAATTGCAATCCCAACAGGAAAAATTACGCCAAATCAATGAAGAACTGGAAGAGCGCACCAATGAGTTGGAGCGACAACAAAAAGAAGTCGCTCACAAGAACGAAGCGTTGCAAGAAAGCCAAATAGAAATGGAAAAGGCGAAAGCGGCCATTGAATTGAAAGCCCATGAATTAGAATTAGCAAGTCAATACAAATCGGAATTTCTCGCAAAAATGTCGCATGAATTACGTACTCCCTTAAACAGTGTACTGATTCTCGCACAATTGTTAGCCAAGAACAAAGCCGGAAATTTGACTGATAAACAAGTGGAATACGCCAAAACCATGCACAACGCGGGCTCTGATTTGCTCAAGCTTATTAATGAAATTCTTGATTTGTCCAAGGTGGAAGCGGGTAAAATTCAAATTGAACTGACTGATGTGGAATTGACTGCGCTGAGGAACACGCTTGATCAAAAATTCCGTCATGTCGCTGAAAATAAGGGCTTAACTTTCCAAATCACGCTTGCTGATAATTTACCAACCATTTTGCAGACTGACAAGCAGCGGATCAATCAAATCGTCAACAACCTACTTTCTAATGCCTTCAAATTTACCCGTGAAGGCGGCATTAAGATGACGATAGGGCGTCCTGATAACAATGATAATCTTTCCATCACAGGCCTGGATGTGAGTAAAACCATTGCGATCAGTGTGACAGACAGTGGTATTGGTATTCCCAAAAAGAAACAACAGTTGATATTTGAAGCTTTCCAACAAGCCGATGATGACACCAGCAAACATTATGGGGGAACAGGACTTGGCTTATCTATCTCCCGTCAATTATCCCGATTACTTGGTGGAGATTTGTTCTTGCGCAGTGATGAGGGCAAGGGAAGTACTTTTACTCTTTATCTACCAGAAAAGTTTGAAAAGCGTTCCGCGCAAGAAGCCGAACAAATGCCAAAACAGCCTAGTGCTGAAACGCATTCCGCGCAAGAAAAAAGTACCGAACAAACGCCAAAACAGCCTAGCCCCCCTTTGGAAGCAATTGAAGATGATCGTGCTAATTTGAAAACAACAGATCGTTCTCTTTTGATTATTGAAGATGATCGTGTCTTTTCAAAAGTGGTAATGGACTTAGCCAAGCAAACTCACTTTAAATGCTTAATTGCTGAAGATGGCAAGGAAGGTTTGGAATTTGTTGAAAAATATAAGCCAAATGCCATTATTCTTGACGTTGGTTTACCCCAACTTGATGGTTGGTCAGTCATGGAAAGACTCAAGGACAATCCCAAAACACGACATATTCCTGTGCATTTTATGTCAGGTTATGATCAAAGTATGGATGCAAAGAGAATGGGAGCGATTGGTTATTTGCACAAACCCATCAATATGGAACAACTGGGAAAAGCCTTCAAGGATATAGAACAATTTATTGATCAAAGCGTGAAAAACTTGTTGGTTGTGGTTGATAACGATTCGCATCAACAAAAAATTGTGGATTTAACGGGAAGTGGTGATGTCAAAATGACAGTAGTGGCAACAAAGGCGGCTGCCTTAGAACAGTTAAAAAATACCTCATTTGAGTGTATGATTATTGATGTCGATGTTGAACAAGCATCAGGGATTCAACTGCTTGAACAACTTTCTAAAGAAGATAACCAGTCCCAAATTCCAGTGATTCTCCATGCTGAACGCGATTTAAGCGAATCAGAACAAGCATTATTACAGCAAATTGCTCAAAATCTCACCGTCAAAACGGTGAAATCGCCAGAACGTTTGTTAGATGAAGCCACTTTGTTTCTCCATCAAGTCGCCTCCAAATTACCCGAAGAACAACAGCAAATGCTGCGGTTAGTGCATGATAAAGAAGCCATTTTAAAGGATAAAAAGGTTATGATTGTGGATGACGATGTCCGCAATAGTTTTAGCCTGATGACTGTGTTGGAAGACAAGGACATGGAAGTGGTTGTCGCCAGTAATGGCAAAGAGGCGTTGTCATTATTAGAGGAACACGCCGATATTAGTCTCATATTGATGGATATCATGATGCCAGAAATGGATGGCTACGAAACCATGCATCAAATCAGAAAAAAACCACAATACCATCAACTGCCGATTTTAGCCATCACTGCGAAAGCTATGAAAGACGACAGAAACAAATGTATAGAAGCCGGTGCCAATGATTACTTGCCAAAACCGGTGGATAATGATAAGTTGCTTTCTATGATGCGGGTGTGGTTGTATCAATAACAAAATAAATTCATGAGACACCCCCTCAGCAATGCCATTAAGTTAATAACTGATGTTACGCAGCCTCGTTCCCAAGCTCCCGCTTGGGAATGCCTGT